>NZ_JANSJN010000019.1:0-11563 GCF_047462555.1 Synechococcus sp. B60.1 | reverse complement strand
GGCTGCCCAGGGATCCCAAACCGCTCAGGCGCTCTGCCGCCAACAGATGCAACGCAGCGCGGGCCGAGTGGTGGGCAGCCTTGCTGCGGCTGTAGTCGGCGAAGGTGTAGCTGCCCGGATCGGTATTGACCCTGCTCAACAACTGTTGGGCTTGCTGCTGCAGCTCGGCCACAGGGCCGGCGGTGATGTTGGCGAAGGCCATCTCCGCCTGCAGCCGGCTGAGGGACTCTTGGGCGCGCAAGGGGGCCTCGAAGAAGGAACGGCCAGGACGGCTCCCAAAGCCCAACTCCGCTTCGTAGAGCGCCTTGGCGGCTTTGGCCAAGTTTTCCGCCGCTTTGGCCTGCTCGCGGACGGCGAAGACATTCCCCCTTTGCAGAGCGTTCTGGGCCTCGGTCAAGCTCTGGCGGCTCAGCTCCAGGAGACGGGCGGCTTCCGGAGAGGATCCCCGCTGGGCGAAGAAGCTGGCTTCCGCCAGGTGCCGCTGCGCCTCGGCCAGGTCGTGGTTGGCCCGCTCCAGCTCCCGCGGGCTCTGCCAACTCGGCTGCATTGGCACGGGGGCTGCGGTTCCAAGAGCCGGGCGGCGGCCCCGCTGGGCTTGCGCCGGGGATCCCAGCACCAGGGGAGTGAGGAGCAGCAAAATCGGCAGGGAACAGCCGAGGGCACCGGTGAAGGAAGCACGGATCGGCAGGGTTACAAACTCCAATCGACAGGACAAGCCGGTTTGGGGTTGGCCCCGTGGGCTTTCCCTTGCGGAATATCTTGAGGCGAGAAGGGATCCCTAGGAAAACCGGGCCAGGTGAGCCTGTTGTTGAAGCTGTTGCAACTTTTCCCTCACCCGGCCAGAGCGGAGCAATTCCTCGGCTTGCTGGATCCCCTCGCTGAGGGAGTGAGCATAGCCCAGCAGCCAGAGGTAGCTACCGCCATTCCAGAGTACTGCTGGCGCAAGGGGGGAGGGATCGCCGTTGAGGAGCTGGTGCATCTGCCGCAGCAACTCTTTCTCCTCCGCCAGCGGGATCTCGGGGCCGGCCAGGTGATGGTCGCGGGCTTTGAGCAGCAGCCGTTCCCCGCAGTGGTTGAGGATAGCCGTCCGCTCCCGCGGTAGGTCGCTGCTGCCCTCTAGTCCCTTGACCGTGGTAAAGCTTTGGATCCCTTGCAGGGCAAACAACTCCAGCATCGTAGCCTCGGTAGGGGGGTGCACGTAGCCAGCCACCAAATGAAAGGGGCCCTCGTAGGGTGACCAGACCAGCTCCAAGGTGGCCAGGGGAGGGCGCTTGCCAATTTGATCCCGGTACTCCATCAGGGCCTGGGCTTGGGGAAAACAATCTGGTAAATACAAAAATCCCAAGCCCGTTTGCTCCAGGGACTGGCCCACTTGCTCCAGCGACCATCCTCGCCAGTCCACCCCCAAGCCTCGCCAGACCACCTCCAGAGGCAGACCATACTTGGGAGGGCAAAAGCCGGAGCCATGCAGCAAAACGGCTGGCCCCGCCGCTGCCAATACCAGAGCCACCAACACCCCTAGCGGTGCTGTGCGCGAGCGGCCATCGTAGGGGTGGCCAAAGATCACCAAGGGGTGGGGCAGATCCCGTTGGCGAAGGCGAGGGCCGTACTCGGCATAGGCATCCAACATACCAGCCAGCTCTTCGGCGGTGGGGCGCTTGATGCGGTGGGCAATCAAGAAGGCCCCAATCTGGGCCGGGGTGGCTTTGCCCGCAAGGAGCAGCCGAGTAGCCTGGGCGGCTTCGCCGCGGGTGAGATCCTCGTGGGTGTGGGTGCCACTGCCAATTTTCTTCAACAGCTCGCGAAACTCATGGCTCATAGCCTTGGCAGTCTGGAGCGGGGGAGGGTAAGTCTCCAACTAAGCCGACAGCACCTTGGCCGGGACCAACGCCTCGACGTCGGACCTCTTAGAAGGAGCAGGCGGGCGGAGCAGTTGGGCTGCCAACTGCAAAAAGCGGCGAATGGGTGGGATCTGATAGCGGTCACGGGTGGTAACTGCCACCACCTGTCGCTGCAACAAGGGGGGTTCAGTAGGCCGCACCTGTAGTTCTGGGTCGGCGTGGCAGTCCACCAGAGCCGATTCTGGCAGGAGGGCAATCAACTGCCCCTGGCGAACGACGCCGCGGAAGGCATCCAGCGTGTTCAGCTCCAGCGCTGCCTTGAGAGTTAACCCCTGGCGGGCCAGGTGGGATCCCACCCAAGCGCGCATAGCATAGCCATCTTTAAATACGGCCTGGGGGTACTCGGCCAACACTGGCCAAGGGATCCGCTCGTAGCGGCTAAGGGGATGGCTGGCGGCCATCAACACCTGAATGGGCTCCGAATACAGCGGCTCCACCACCAGTTCAGCTCCCCGCCTCAGCCAGGGATTTTCCATCACCAAAGCCACATCCACCAGCCCATCCTTGAGCACCTTCAAAGCGCGGTCGCTGCCCAGGGCCGTGACCCGCAACTGCACCTGCGGGTACTCTCGGCAGAACTCCTGGAGCACCGGCGGCAGTCGATAGGCAATCAGCGAGTGGATCCCCGCAACGCAGAGCTCGCTTTGCTCGCCCCGTAGCCATTCCCGAATGCTCTCTTGGGCCTGCTGCCACTCCTGACAGATGCGCCGGGCATGGGGTAGGAGCCGTTCCCCCGCCACTGTCAAAGCCAGCGGGCTCTTGCGATGCAGTAGCGGAGCGCCCACCTCTTCTTCCAAGGCCTGAATTCGGCGGCTGATGGCAGACTGGGTCAAGCCACTGCAGCGGGCAGCAGCCAAAAAGCTGCCGCTTTCGACGACGTTCAGGAAAGCCTGCAACAGCTCCAAACGCACCGAGAACCTCTCCGGAGTGATGGCCCAACTGCTGTGGGATTTTAGCCAGGGATCCCTCGACTTGGTGTAGGTACCGCTACCAAACCTTGCTGTAAGACTCTGGTATTGGGGAGGAGCGCTGCTCGCCGTGCCGCCTTGACGAGACTGGCTCCCCCTCAATCCAAGACAAAGGCGGCGCGACGGTAGAGAAAGTCGAGGGCAGAGTTGCGCAATTCGTAAAATTCCGGCATTTCCATGATGCGCGCGCGGCTGCGCGGTCGCCCAAAGGGGATCGTCAAAATCTCGCCAATATGGGCAGCAGGGCCATTGGTCATCATCACCACCCGGTCTGCCAAGTAAAGAGCCTCGTCGATGTCGTGGGTAATCATCAAAACCGTGCAGCGGTGATCTCGCCAAATGGCCAGCAGCTCATCCTGCAGCTCTTGCTTGGTAATGGGATCCAAGGCCCCGAAGGGCTCATCCAGCAACAGTACTTCTGGGCGCACCGCCAGCGCGCGGGCAATGGCCACTCGCTGCTTCATACCCCCGGAGAGCTGCTTGGGCCGCTTGTGGGCTGCTTCGGCCAAACCCACGAGTTCTAGGTGTTCTTGAACGATTTCCCTTTTCTCTCTAGGGGATTTATCGGGATAGACCTGGTCCACCACCAAATAAACATTTTCAAAAGCCGTCAGCCAGGGCAGAAGGGAATAGTTCTGGAACACCATCATCCGATCCGGCCCTGGGGCGGTGATGGGCTGGCCCTTGAGGGTAATGGATCCCGAAGTAGGAGCAGAAAACCCGGCCACCATGTTGATCAAGGTGGACTTGCCGCAGCCGGAGTGGCCGATGATGCAGACAAATTCGCCGGCGGCCACTTCCAAGTTGACATTTTCTAGCGCCACAAAGGCTCCTGCCGCCGTAAAGTAGGTCTTGCCCACATTCTGGAGGGAAAGAAGGGGCAGACCTGAGAGGGAAGAGGCTGAAGAAAAGGACAAAGAAGTTAAGCGAGAGTGGGTCATCATAAAGCCTTCCAGTTGAGTTCAGTAGGGCAAAAACTAGACCTTGCTGAGGGGGTATTCCTGCAGCTTCAGCTCCTGGCGAATGGCCACCGACTCCAGGTAGTCCAAGGGATCCTCGCCATCAAAGCGGGATCCGTCGGCAAAGAGCAAAGCCCCGCGATCGTGGGCCCGATCCGGCAGCCCCAGTTCTCTAGCAGCTAGGGCGTAGGTTTTGTCATCCAGCACTTGGTCCAGGACAGCAACCCAATTGCGAGGGAAGGGGCAGATGCCCCAGCGAGCCATCTGCGTCAGGATCCAGAGGTGCTCCAAGCGTTCGGGGCAGGTGTTGCGCCCGTTGGCAAACTGGTGGAAACCGAGGATCACTTGCGATTCATCGGCGATGCCCCGCTGCAGGATGCCCCTCCACCCCGGCTCCAGATCGGCTGGGGCCACGCCCACATACTGGGGCTGGGCCAGCCACTCCAGGATCTGGGGACGGTGCTGCGGCTGATCGCAGTAGTGACAGGCCTCCAGCAGCGCCTTGACCAGAGCCACGTGGGTGCGGGGGTAGCTTTGGGCCCAGTCTTGGCGCACCGCCAGGACTTTCTCGATGTGGCTGGGCAAGAGTTCGGGAGTGGTGGCAACGATAACCCCCACCTGTTCCCGCACGGCGCGGGAGTTCCAGGGTTCGCCCACGCAGTAGCCGTCGATGTTGCCGGCCTTGAGGTGGGCCACCATCTGCGGCGGCGGGATCACCGTCAACGTCACATCTCGATCCGGATCCACGCCGCCGCTGGCCAGCCAATAGCGCAAGAGGAAGTTGTGCATCGAGGCCGGGTGCACCACCCCCAGCGTATGAACCGTATCGGGAGTTTGGCGGAGGTACTGGCGAAGATCCCAGGGGCTCTGGAAGGCCTGCAGCAGGAGTCGGCGCCCAAAGGTGATGGCGTTGCCGCCGCGGGAAACAGTAAGCGCAGTTACCAAAGGCACCGGTACCCCGCCCACCCCCAGGGTAGAGGCCAAAGGGATCCCGGCCACCACCAGGGCCGCATCCAGCCGACCGGAGCGGCTCCCTTCCCAGATGGTTTTCCAGCCCGGCTCCCTGACCAGCGTGACCTGTTCCAGGCCGTACTTCTGAAACAGGCCCTTTTCTTGGGCCACCACCAGAGGGGCGCAGTCGTTGAGGGGCACAAAGCCAATTGCCAAGTTGACTTTTTCCAGCCCCCCCTTGGCGATGGCCACACGGGTAGGAGTTTTCTGGCGGGCCCGCTTTTGCTGGTTGAGAAAGTAGATCATCTCCCCCCGCAGGCTGTAGTACTCGGGGTGATTCACCACTTCTAACCGGTGGCGCGGCCGCGGAAACGGGATCCGCAAGATCTGGCCGATGCGGGCCTCCGGGCCATTGGTCAGCAGCACCACCCGATCCGAAAGCAGAAGCGCCTCATCCACATCGTGGGTAACCAAAATACAGGTGAGCTGCTCCGCCTGGGCAATCTCCATCAGTTGTTCCTGCAGGCTGCCGCGGGTGAGGGCGTCCAACGCCCCAAACGGCTCATCCAGCAGCAGCACCCGCGGGCGAATGGCCAAAGCCCGGGCAATGGCCACCCGCTGTTTCATCCCCCCCGACAGCTGGGCGGGCCGCTTGTCGGCTGCCCCCTGCAAACCCACGCGGCGGATGTGCTCTTCCACGATGCGGGCTCGCTCTGCTTGGGGAAGGGATCCCAGCACCTCGTCCACGGCTAGGGCGATGTTTTCCCGCACCGTCAGCCAGGGCAGCAGGGAATAGTTCTGGAACACCACCATGCGCTCCGGGCCGGGCTCCGTCATCTGCCGGCCTTCCAGCAGCACGCCGCCGCGGGAGGGTTTTTCCAGGCCGGCGATGATGTTGAGGAGGGTGGACTTGCCGCAGCCGGAGTGGCCAATTAGCGAGACAAATTCCCCTTTTTGGATCTCCAGATGGATGTCTCTTAGAGCGGGATAAACCTCCCCATTGTCCAGGAAAAAGTCTTTGTCTACATGGTCAACTTCGATGTAGGGCTGAGTCTTCATGATGCTACCTAAGGGATCCCTTGAGATTCATTTTTGAAAAGTGAGCAAACTGTCAGCAGCCAACTCCGGGCTCAGTCCAACCTAGTGATCCTCGGCAACCACCAGCGAGCCAATCCAAGCCGTAACCCGATCCAACAAAAGGCCAACCAGGCCGACATAGATCAAAGCCACAATAATTTCGCTGATGCGGGAGCTATTCCAGGCATCCCAAATGAAGAAGCCGATGCCCACCCCGCCAACCAACATTTCTGCAGCCACAATCGCCAGCCAAGACAGGCCCACCCCGATGCGCAGGCCGGTAAAGATGTAGGGCACCGTGGCCGGAAAGACAATCTTAAAGAAATACTTCCAGCCGGACATGCGTACAATTCTGGCCACATTGCGGTAGTCCTGTGGGATCCGCTGTACACCGGCAATGGTGTTGATCAAAATGGGCCAGAGGGCCGTGATGAAGATAACAAAAATGGCGGAGGGGTTGGCATCGCGAAAGGCGGCCAAAGAAATCGGCAGCCAAGCCAGAGGTGGCACCGTGCGCAACACCTGAACAATGGGATCCAAAGCCTCATGCAGCCAGCGGTTGACCCCGATCACCATGCCGCCCAAAACCCCCACCAGACTGGCCAAGAAAAACCCAATGAACACCCGCTGCAGGCTGGCCCAGATTTGCCAGAACAGTCCTTTGGCGTTGCCGCCGTAGTCAAAAAAGGGATCTTTAATGAGGGGATCCCAGGTGTCCTGCCAAACTTGGAGCGGGGTGGGCAGGTTGGCGCCGGGCCGGCTGTAGAGGATTTGCCAGAGCAGGAGCACGATGAAAATTGCCGTAGCGGGCAAGAGAATGCGGCGCAGCGCTTGATGGATCCGGACTCGTTGCCTCCAAGCGGATCCAGAGCTCGTGGCAGAAGGGATCCCGGCATGGGCCTGAAGAGAGGCACCTTGGCTCAGCAGCCAACGGCCTAAGCGGATGAGCAAAGGGAAGAGGTGGCAGCCCACCTTCAAGGCAAAGTGGAGAAGATGCATAGTTTGCTGAGAGTAGGGCTATGGTCAAAGTCAGCGTAGGGAAAGTGCAAGAGAGAAGAGGTTTAATTTGAACCTGTCTGGGGGCTCTTAGGGAAATCTCTCGGACAGGGGGCTTGCAGGTGTTCTGCAAGCCCTGGAAGGAGCAGGCTAGGCCAGCTTCTTGATGGCCAATTTCTCCAGATAGGCAGCCGGATTTTCGGGGTCGAACTTCACCCCATCGAAGAAGGTTTCCACGCCGCGAGAGGTGCTGGGGGGAATGGCGGCCTCTTGGCCAATGGCTTTGGCGGCCTCGCGCCAGAGATCTTCTCGGTTGACCTTGTCCACCAGGGCTTTGGTATCCGTGTCGGCGGGCAGATAGCCCCAGCGGATGTCTTCGGTCAGGAACCAAAGGTCGTGGCTCTTGAAGGGGTAGGAAGCATTGTCTTGCCAGAACTTCATCAGGTGGGGGCTGTTTTGCACCACTTTGCCGGTGCCGTAGTCAAAGGTGCCTTTGGCGCGACCCAAGATATCGGCCACAGGAACCCCCAGCCAGCGGCGGTCGCCGATGATCCGGCACATTTCCTCTTTGTTCTCCATTTGGTCGCACCAGATCTGGGCTTCTTGCACCGCCTTCAACAGCGCCAAGGTGGCTTTCGGGTGGGCATCCACCCAGTCAGCCCGCAGAGCAAAGGCTTTCTCAGGATGGCGATTCCACAGCTCGCCGGTGGTGAGGGCGGTATAGCCCTCTTTTTGGTTCACCAGTTGAGCATTCCAAGGCTCGCCCACACAGAAGGCTTCCATCGTTTTGGATTTCATGTTGGCCACCATCTGCGGGGGCGGCACCACAATGACAGAGACATCGCCATTGGGATCGATCCCGCCGGCGGCCAGCCAGTAGCGCATCCACAGGTCGTGGGTGCCGCCGGGGAAGGTTACCGCGCATTTGGGATCCCTGCCGGCAGCTCGCGCTTCCGCAAACTTGGCTTTGAGGGGGGAACTATCCAGGCCAATTTGCAAATCCCGGTACTCGTTGGCAATGCTGATGCACTGACCGTCCAAGTTCAGGCGGGCCAGAATGTACATCGGTACCGGCTTGCCATCGGTAACTTTGCCGGTGGTGATGAGATAGGGCATGGGGGTGAGAATGTGCGCCCCATCGATGCCGCCAGCAGCGGATCCCAGCACCAAGTTGTCGCGGGTGGTGCCCCAAGAGGCCTGCTTGACCACCTCCACGTCCTTCATGCCGTACTTGTCAAAAAACCCCTTCTCTTTGGCGATGATCAGGGGGGCGGCGTCGGTGAGAGCAATGAACCCCAGCTTGGCCCGCGGGGTCTCGGGAGTATCGGCCTGGGCCACCCAGTAGCCCTGACCCAAAGATTGCGATTGGGCGCGTGGGATCCCAGCCGCGGCTGCTCCTGCTGCCAGGGCGGCTGCCCCGGCCAAAAATTGGCGACGGGAGAACAGTTTAGACATCGGAACCTCCAAGATTTTGAACGACGCAGAGAGAAAACCTTCCCCAGACTTGGCCCCTACTTAGCAAGCCATCACGGGGGAAGAAGCAGTTTGAGCAGCCGATGGACGCTGGCGCGGCCTGGCCCCGAAGTGCTCAATCAGCAGCTCCACCAAGACGGGCTTGAGGTCTTCGCAAGGGATCCCTCGACGCACACATTCGCCCAGCTTGGCGTCTTTGCCCACTTCTCCCCCCATGTAGATGTCCACCGCTTCCACCGGCTTGCCGTCCTTGCGGGCGGTGGTGCCCATGAGGCCGATATCGGCCACCTGGGGCTGGCCGCAGGAGTTGGGGCAGCCCGTCCAGTGGATGCGCACCGTCTGCGGGATCTCCAGCTCGGCTTCCAGCTCTTCCATTAGAGCCACAGCGCGGTTTTTGGTCTCGATGAGGGCAAAGTTGCAGAACTGGTTGCCCGTGCAGGACACCAGCCCCCGCTGCAAGGGCCCTGGGTTGGGGGAGAACTTTTTCAAGAGCGGCTCTTTAAGCAGCGGCGCCACCCGCGAATCGGGCACATTGGGGATGAGCACGTTCTGCTCCACCGTCAGCCGCAGCTCCCCGGAGCCGTATACCTCCGCTAGGCGGGCCAGCTCCATCATCTCCAGGGCATTCAGCCGTCCCACCGGCACGTGCAGGCCAACGAAGTTCAAGCCCGGCTGCTTCTGGGCATGCACCCCCAGGAGATCCCGCTTCTGCCAGACCACCTCATCTTTTTCCGCCGCTCTGGACAGCGGATGGCCGATCTGCCGCTCCACAGCCGCCCGAAACTTCTCCAGGCCCCACTCGTCAATGAGCCACATCAGCCGCGCCTTCTGCCGGTTGGCCCGCAGGCCGTGATCCCGGTAGACCAGCAGCACCGCCTCGCACAGAGGAACCACATCGCGCGGATCCACCCAGACATCCAGCCCGATGGCCTCGGCACAGCGGCGGGCCGAAAAAAAGCCCCCCACCAAGACGTTGAAGCCCAGCTTGCCCGCTTTGAAGGCCGGCACAAAGGCCAGGTCGTTGATCTCCGCATGAACGGAGTTGTCGCGACAACCGCAGATGGCGATGTTAAACTTACGCGGCAGATTGGTGAAGGAAGGGTTGCCCTCGCCGTTGTTGGTTACCATGTCCTGCACCTTGCGGGTGAGGCCGCGCACGTCAATCAGCTCATCTGGGTCAATGCCCGCGAGGGGGGATCCCGTAATGTTGCGCACATTGTCCATGCCCGACTGGATGCTGGTCAGGCCCACCTCCTTCAAGTAGCCCAAGATCTGGGGCATCTCCTCGATGGGGAGGCCGCGCAGTTGCAGGTTCTGCCGGGTGGTGATGTCGGCTACGCCATCTTTTCCATAGGGATGGATGATCGCCGCCAACATCCGCATCTGGCCGCTGGTCAGGATCCCATTGGGCAGGCGCAGCCGTAGCATAAACTGGCCGGGCGTGCGCTTGCGAAAGAAGATCCCCAGCCACTTGAGGCGGTGATCCCGGTCGTCTTCAGGGATGTTCTCCCAGCCCATGCGGGCAAACGCTTCCAGCTCGGCTTTGACCGCCAGCCCGTCCTTTTCGCTTTTGAGGCGCTCAAATTGGTTCGCCATCGTCGCTGCCGTAGGGGAACACCGGCTACCTTAGCGATGGCCAACCGTTAACTTTGGTATTTGTCGTTACACTTCGTAACAAGCTATGCCGTTTTGTCATAACTCACTTGCGAGGAGCGCATAGTGGCCTCTCTTCCCAAAACCTGGGCCAACTGCTCGCAGGCCGCTCTAATTTTGTCTAGAGTGCCTGGGTTGACTAAGCCGTAGTAGTCAAATCCATAGACCCTCTGGGTTTGAACGGCTTTCAACTGGTTCCAAAAGGGGCGGGCACGGAAAAACACCAAGGGATCCGCCGCCTCCGGGTTGACCACCAACAAAACCTCGGGGTTGGCTTCCAGGATGCGCTCTGCCGCAAGGGTGACATAGCCGCGAAATTGCCCTTGGCTTTGCAGGGCAGCCGTTAGGTTGTCGGCGCCAAAGCGCTCCAGCAGATCCCCGGCCCAGCTTTGCCGGTTGGGAGCAAGAATCGGCTGGGTGCCGACCAAAAGCAGGGTTTTGGGGCGAACCGGGGGCAGCTCCTGGGGCAAAAGCGATCCGTACTCCCGCAGCAAGGGATCCGGATCCACTCCCACAGCCGCAGCCAGAGTGGCGATGGTTGCTTCCAGGGCAGCCCAACTGTCCACCTGCGTGAGATAGGTGGGGATCCCCAATGCCTGCAATCGTTCTGCCAGAGCCGTGTGCAAGCTACTGGCCCCCACCACCCAGTCCGGTTGCAGGGCCACGATTGGCTCCAGGTTAGGTTGGTTGCCCAGCCCCAGCCGAGTTATGCCCTGAAAGCGGGGATCCGCCTCTAGCAAACGTCCGGCCGGGATCCCCACCAGTTTGTCCGGGGCCAGGCGATAGAGAATATCGGCGGTCAAGGAGGTGAGGCTGGCCACTCGCCGAACCGGAGCTGGCGGGATCTGGCTTTGGGCCTGGCGACCCATCCCCCAGACCCCCAGGCTGGCCAGGCCAAGGACAAAAAGTTGGCGGCGAGAAAGAGAAGACGGCATGGACAATCTCCAAAACAGTCAATTGAGGGTAAATTGAATCGGCACCGTCACCCACGACTCAATCGGGGTGTTGTTTCTCAAGGCGGGGCTAAACTGCCACCTTTGCACCGCCTCTTGTGCGGCCCTGTCCAGGGCTGGGAAGCCGCTAGAAGAGACAATTTCCACCTGCTGCACCTGCCCTTGGGCATCCACCCTGGCCCGCAACAGCACTTGGCCTTGCTGGCCGAGGCGGCGGGCTTGGGGAGGGTACTGTGGCGGCGGGTTGCGACCCGGAATGGGGCGGGCCAGGATGTCCGGATTGGCAGCCACTGCTGCAGGCGAGGAGGTAGGAGGGGAAGCCTCCCCAGCCCCTTCTCCTGCTGTCGGCGCAGACCCCTGCGCCTGGGATCCACTGAGGCCAGCAACGACACCCCTCCCAGGAGCGCTGGATTCGGATCCCTTGCTCCCGGCAGTGCCCCCGCCACCTGAACGGATCCCTTGGATGAGGGGGGTGAAGCGGGGAATGGGAGCGCTCGTAGCAGCCCCAGAGGGCGGCCTGTTGGCCACAGGTGCGGCCGTGGGGGTAGCCACCGGAGTTGGAGGGGGCTGCTGCGGTGAGGGGGGGACCGGTTGTGGTGGGGAGGGCGGCGGCGGGGTTGGGGCGGCCATCG
>NZ_JANSJN010000018.1:0-30460 GCF_047462555.1 Synechococcus sp. B60.1 | reverse complement strand
TTGAAAAACTTCCAACCGCTGGCCACCAGGATGGAACCTTGGAGACATCAGCGAGGCTCCTTGTATAGCTTGTTACTCCGAGTGGCAGTGAGATGAGTGATCTTCAGGCCTGCTCGAGAGTCCCCGCGGGGGGAGCGCAAGAAGATTGCTAAGCGATAGTTATTCGCTGTCAAATTTTTGTCCAAATCCTTTACGTTGACAGTCGCAGATCGGGGATCGCTGTAACGTATGGATATGAACTTAGGTTAACTAGCGGCCCGTTTCCCCAGAACTGAAGCTCCGAGGGCGGGCAAGGAGTAGGGTCTCATGCTGCCGAGTGGCTCCCAAAATCCCCCTGAGCCGGCGGCCCAATCAGGGCAAGGGGATCCGGCTCCCTTTCTAACCGATGCTAGCTCTCCGCCTCCGCGAGCTACCACCACCGTCCCCTACGTGGTGTTGCACGGTCATTTCTACCAGCCGCCGCGGGAGGATCCCTGGTTGAACCGCGTTGAACGTCAGCCCAGCGCCAGCCCCTTCCACGACTGGAATGAGCGCATTTTAGCGGAGTGTTATCGTCCCAACGCCTTTGCCCGCATCCTGGACGATCAGGGGCGGGTGGTGCGCATTGTCAATAACTACGAATTCTTGAGTTTTAACTTTGGCCCCACTCTCCTCTCCTGGTTGGAGGAGCACGACGTTGAAGTGTACCAACGCATCTTGACTGCCGACCGCCTCAGCGCCGAGCGGCTGGAGGGACATGGCAATGCCATTGCCCAGGTCTACAACCACGTCATCCTGCCCCTGGCCAACGAGCGGGACAAGTACACCCAGATCCGCTGGGGGATCGCCGATTTCCAGCATCGCTTTGGCCGCTTCCCCGAAGGCATGTGGCTGGCGGAAACTGCCATCGATGCAGCAACAGTTGCAGCCTTAGTCGACTGCGGGATCCGTTTCGTCATCCTCGCCCCCAGCCAGGCGCAGCGCATTCGTCCTTTGGGTCAAACGGAATGGATCGATGTCAGCCAGGGCCAGATCGATCCCAGCCGGCCCTACCGCTGCTTTACCCCGGATCGCAGCGGCTACCTGGACATTTTCTTTTTTGACGGCCCTATCTCCCGGGATCTCGGCTTTGGCGATATTGTCTACAGCACCCAGTCGCTGGCAGAGCAGCTCCGGCTGGCCATCCGCCCTGACAGAGAAGGGGAACCCTATCTGATTAACTGTGCTACCGATGGCGAGACCTTTGGCCACCACAAGCGCGGCGTGGAGCGCACGCTGGCCTATGCCTTTTGCGAAGAGTTTCCCCGGCGGGGCTGGCAGGTGGGCAACTACGGCCACTTCCTCAGCTACCATCCCCCCACTTGGGAGGTGCAACTCAAGCCAGTTACGGCCTGGAGCTGCGCCCACGGGGTGGGACGGTGGTCGCGCGACTGCGGCTGTGGGGCAGTTCTAGGCTGGCACCAGCGCTGGCGGCAACCGCTGCGGGAGGCCCTCAACTGGCTGCGGGATCAGTTGGCCGAGATCTACGAAACGGAGGCCAAGGCCTACCTGCGGGATCCCTGGCTGGCCCGGGATCGCTACATCGAGGTGATCTTGGATCGGGAGCGCTGCGAGGCGTTTTTGCAGGAGCACCAGAGCCACCGCCTCAGTGCCGAAGACCGGGTGCAAGTGCTGCGCCTGTTGGAGATGCAGCGCTACAGCCAACTGATGTTCACCAGTTGCGGCTGGTTCTTTGAAGAGATCTCTCGCCCTGAGGGGGTGCAAATCCTGCGCTACGCGGCGCGGGCCATCGAGCTGGCGGCAGCAGTGGCGGATGTGGATCTGGAAGAAGAATTTCTGCGCCGCTTGAGCAAAGCCCCCAGCAACCTCGAGCTCTACAAAGATGGCCGAGGCGTTTACCAGGCGCTGGTGCGCCCCTGCCTAGTTGGCCCGCAGCGGCTGGTGGCTCAGCACGCCATGCTTTCCCTGTTCAACAGCATGCCCCGAGCTCCCGGATATATGCTGGAGCCAGTGGATCAGGAGCGCCTGGCTATAGGGGGATCCACCCTGCTGGTTGGGCGAGTGAAGCTCTCTTTTCCCACCACCTTTGAGGAGCATGACCTCATCTACGCTCTCCTCCATCTGGGCGGCTGGGACTTTCAATGTGGCGTCAAGCCGTTTACGGGGCGGCGCAGCTATGAGCAGTTGAAAGCCCGCCTGCTGTCTGGAGCCCACAGCCGCATCCAGGTGATCCTGACCCTGCAGGAGCTGTTTGGCCCGGAAACCTTTGACCTCAACGCTTTGACGGAGGAAGACCGGCAGCAGATGCTGCGCTGGTTAACCCAGGATACCCTGGATCGCCTAGCCCAGCTCTACCGCCAAACCTACCTGGAAAACTACGGGGTTTTGATGGCTTTTCGGGCCGATGGCCTGCCACTCCCGGAAGAGCTGTTGGCTGCCGCGCAGATCACCCTCAACCAGCGCCTGTTGAGCAGCTTGCGGGCGATGGAAGTGGAAGAGGGCAAGCGGGATCACCTGCTGGAGTTGCGGGCCATTGCCCGCGAGGCGGAGCAGTTGGGGTGCCAGTTGCGGCGGGAAGAGGCGGCCCGGGTTTTGGATCGGCTCTTGCAGCGGGGGATGTGGCAGTTGGCCCAGGCAGCCGACTCGGAAACTCTCAGCGAACAGCTCCACAACCTAGAAGAGTGGCTGCGCCTAGCTGCCGATCTCAACCTGCCTATCCGCCTGGATCGCCTCCAAGAGCTCTACCTACTGCGGCTAGAGCGGCAGCGATTAGAGGCGCTCCGCAGTGGCCCTGGGATCCCTGGCGAAGTCCTCCACCGCTTGCTGCGGCTGGGGCAACAACTTCGCATCAATGGTGCTGCCTGTCTCCAGCACCTACTGCCTCCAGCAACTGCTGAGGGCTAACCCCCATCGGGATGACAGGATTCGAACCTGCGACCCCTTCGTCCCGAACGAAGTGCGCTACCAAGCTGCGCTACATCCCGAGGTCAATCCAAAGCTTTGTAAGTATAGCATGCCATGCATGCTGTCTTCCCGCGGGTGGGAGCAGGGATCCCCGGCCAAGCGGGAGTCGTTCTGCGCTAAGCTATGGGGATCCACCGTTGCCCTACCGGAGTATGAGTCAGACCAAGGGTTTCAGCCAATCCAAGCCAGAGAAAAAACCGGCCAAGGCCAACACGGCTAAGCGCAAGGAAGCCGCCAAACGCTACGATGAGCTGAAAGCCAAGGGGATGCCGGAGTTCGCCATTTTTGCCCGGCGCCGCCAAGCTGAGCCCGGCAAACCCAACCCCTGGCTACCCGTGGGATCCCTGGCGGTCAGTCGCTCCAGCGCCATCCATCAGGCCATCTTCCAAAACGAGGAAGAGCTCAAAAAAGCAGCCGTCCGCCTCTTTCCCCGTCTTAGCAAAGTCAAAGACGAGCTGGAGTTTGGCTTTCGCCTTAAGGACAAAGAGTTTCAAGATGAGCCCATTCAGGTGGCAGTCCGGCCCCAGCCTTCGCCCCTTCAGAGCTGGATAGACAGGGTGCGCAGGTGGCTGGGCCTGGGCAAAAGAACTACCCAAGCCTCCAAGAAAGGCTAAGCCGTGGCAAAGGCTTTGGGTAGCCAGCTCAAAATCAAGGGGTTGACGATCTCTGGGCGCTCGTCATGGGGACAATGGCCCGTCTCGGGAAGAGGGAAAAATTGGTAGTCGATCCCCTGCACATGGTTTTGAAAGCCGCGGCCCCGTTCAATAGGTGTCCAGGGATCCCGTTCGCCCCAGATCACCAGCAGCGGGCAGCGCACCTGGGGCAGCAGCGCTTCGGGGGTGGGGCCAGGGGGAGCGGTGAGAATGGCCGCAAACACTTGCTGCGCTCCCACATCACAGGAAGGGGCGTAGAGGATCTCCACCAGCTCATCAGTGATGGCCGCAGGGTTGCAGTACACCTGTTCTAAGGTGGCGCGGATCCGCTGCCGCTGCCGCACCCAATTGAACAGCAGTGGCCCCGTGACTGGCGAGGCCACCACAGCAGTGAAGGTGGCCATGAAAACGCGGGCCATCGGGCTGAGCTCGTGGGAGCGATGGTTCAGGCCGCCGGCACAGTTAAGCAGCACTGCCCCTGCAGTCAGTTGTGGGTGCTGGGCGGCCATGAGCAGGCTAAGTAGGGCGCCGATGGAATTGCCAATAAACACTGCCGGCTGCCGCACGTGCTGCTGCCAAAAATCTGCTAGCAGCTCGGCCCACAGTTCTAGGCTGTAGGCAAGAGCTGGCTTGGCCGAGCCGCCAAACCCCAGCAAATCCAAAGCATAGACCCGGTATCCCGCCGCCGCTAGCACAGGGATGTTGTGCCGCCAGTGGCCAATGGAGGCCCCAAAGCCATGCACCAAAATCAGTGGGGAGCCAGATCCCTGGACGACGTAGCGAATGGCGTGACCCCGCCAGCTCCAGGTTTGGGGAGCAAAAGGGGCAATGGAATCGGCTGCCAAACTAGCAGGAGGAGCAGTGAACACAGCCAGAAAAATGTGGGTCCCTACCTCCTCATCCTAGCGCGACTCTGAGTGTCCTTCTCTGCGGGCCATCGCCCCCAATCCCTTTCTCCGAGGAGATCTGGCTTCTCGGCAAGACTCTCAGGTAACCACATCCGGCTGCTGCCGACCGGTGCGAGCGCGGATCTGGGCGAAGTGATCCGCCAGTTGGATTAGCTCGGCTAGGGCCACCTGGGGATCCAGGCCATGCCGGCTGGGATCCGGCTCAAATCGCTCCAAGTACACCCGCAGAGTGGCCCCGTGGGTGCCGGTGCCGGAGAGGCGGTAGACGATGCGGGAGCCATCCTCAAAGCCAATGCGGATCCCTTGGTTGTGGCTGGTGCTGCCGTCCACCGGATCCGTGTAGCTGAAGTCATCGGCATAGGCCACCGTCTGGGAGCCAAAGTGCTGCCCCACCCAGCTTGTCACGGAGCGCCGCAAGTGCTCCATCAGCTCCTCGGCCACCTCCACCGGCAGCCCCTCGTAGTCGTGGCGGGAGTAGAAGGTACGCCCGTAGGTGCGCCAGTGCTCTTCCACAATCTGCCGCACCGACTGGCGTCGCACAGCAAGGATGTTCAGCCAAAAGAGGACAGCCCAGAGGCCATCTTTTTCGCGGATATGGTTGGAGCCGGTGCCGAAGCTCTCCTCGCCGCAGAGGGTCACTTTGCCGGCATCCAGGAGGTTGCCGAAAAATTTCCAGCCGGTAGGAGTCTCATAGCAAGGGATCCCCAGCTTGGCTGCCACTCGGTCTGCTGCCTGGCTGGTGGGCATGGAGCGGGCGATCCCGGCCAGTCCCTCCCGGTAGCCGGGCACTCGCTGGGCGTTGGCCGCCAGCACGGCCAAACTGTCGCTGGGAGTTACGTAGAACTGGCGGCCCAGGATCATATTGCGATCCCCATCACCATCAGAGGCGGCGCCGAAATCCGGGCCGTCCTCCCGAAACAGCAGCTCCACCAGGGCGCGGGCATGCACCAAGTTGGGATCCGGGTGGCTGCCGCCAAAGTCGGGCAGGGGCTGGCCGTTGAGGACGCTGCCCGGCGCTGCCCCCAGGCACTCTTCCAGGATGGTGCGGGCATAGGGGCCGGTGACGGCGTGCATGGCGTCGAAGGCGATACGGATCCCAGAGGCCAGGTAATCGCGGATGGCGTCAAAATCAAACAGGCGCTGCATCAGGCCCAGATAGTCGGCCACTGGGTCGATGACGGAAAGCGTCAGGGATCCCAGCCGCTGCTCTCCCAAGCGGTCTAGATCCACATCTGGGGCTTCCAGGATGCGGTACTCCCGAATCTGCTGGGTGCGGGCGTAGATGGCCTCGGTCACCTTCTCCGGGGCAGGGCCGCCGTTGCCGATGTTGTACTTGATGCCAAAGTCTCCCTGGGGGCCGCCGGGGTTGTGGCTGGCCGAGAGGATAATGCCGCCGTAGGCCCCGTATTTGCGGATAAGGTGGGAGACTGCCGGCGTGGAGAGGATCCCGCCCTGGCCCAGCAGCACCCGCCCGATGCCGTTGGCTGCTGCCATCTTGAGCAGGATCTGGATGGCTTCCCGGTTGTAGTAGCGCCCGTCTCCGCCCACCACCAGGGTTTGGCCAGCGGATCCCTCGAGGACGTCAAAGATGGACTGGACAAAGTTCTCCAGGTAGTGGGGCTGCTGGAACACCTGCACCGGCTTGCGCAGGCCGGAGGTGCCCGGCTTTTGGTCAGGAAAAGGGATGGTGGCCACGGTGCGGAGGGTCATAAGCTGCCGAAACTCTGCTTGCCCCTCTACTATCTCATCCCCAGCCCTGCTCTTCTGCCCGCTCTTGGGGATTGGTTGTCGCCTCTTGCTGTAGCTTGCTGCCTCAGGATCCCTTGCCGCCAGGCTCAGGGCAGGACTTTGAGCGCCTGGCCGGCGCTGCGGCCATAGCGGCTGGGATCGTACATCTCCTGGACAAGGGCAGGGGCCACCTGGAACTGGCCGGGGATCTCCGGGCGGAAGAGGTAGACGAACTCGTGGCGGCCCTGCCTGAGCTCGGTGCTGAAGAAGGCCACGCGGTCGTCGCGGTTTTCTTGATGGGTCCAAAACCAGTCCCACCAGTAGTCGGGGGCCGAGCCGGTGAGCAGCCGCGGATCCTGGGAGGTGATCTCGGCGCCGCTGGGCAAGGGATCCTCGATCACCACATAGTGGCTATCCCGCTCAGCTTCCACCGTCAACCGGGCCAGGAGCACCTCGCCGGCGCGCACCGCCTCGCCGGGGCGCAGGAGCTGTTCTCGGTAGCGGATCTCTCCGTTGGCTTGGGGTTGGGGCTGTAGGCGGAAGTAGCTGCGGCTAATGGCAAAGCCTTGGCTTTGAGAGGGCAGAGGGTTGGGAACAAAAGCTTCTCCCCTCAAGCTGTAGTAGAGGGGGCCGGTGCCGGATTTTTCTAAGCGCAGGCGGCGCAGGGTGCTCACTTCGGCGTCGTCCCAGTCCAGCACCTGGCGGGGATCCGCAGCGCCGGCCTGCCAACGTGCCAGTTCAGCTCCGCTCACCTCCTCCAACACCCGCACCTGGCCGGGGTCGGGCTGTTGCTGTTGCTGGGCTTGGTAGTAGGCCACCAGGCCCAGGAGGGCATCGGCGGTGGCTTTGGTGGTGCGCCAGCGGTTGTCCTGCCGCTGCTGGAGAAGGGCGGTGGCGATCTCGCCGGCGCGGCCATCCTGGAGGCGCACGGCCAGTTGCAAGAGGGGCCCGGCCACCTCCAGGTCGTCGTAGGTGGAGCGCTCCCCGGTCGGCGGGGCGGAGGCGGCAGGAAGAAACCAGCGCCCCTGGGGATCCCTTTGCCGCCGCTCTAGAACCTCATCCAGAGCCGCTTGGGCGGGATCCCGCTGGCCCTGTTGCAGGGCGGCCAGCCCGCGGTAGGCCAGGCCAAAGGTGGAAAGCTGCGGCGGCGGCGGCAGCTCAGCAGTCACCAGCGCCGGATCCCAGAGGGCCAGGCTGTAGGCCACAAAGGCCCGCAGATCGGGGGAGAGGGGTTGGAACTGCTGCCCAGCCAGGTACTCCAAAGCCCGCTGCACCCGCCACTCCTTGAGGGCATAGCCAGCGGCCTGGGCGAGATGATAGCCCTGCAGGATGTAGGCGGTCAGGTAGGGGTTGCTGGTGTCGTAGGCCCACCAGCCCCAGCCGCCGTCATAGTTCTGGGAGTCCTCCAGCCGCTGCAGGCCGGCTCGAACCACCCGCGGCAGCCGCTCCAGGGTGGGCGAGCGCAGGTTCAAGCCCAACTGCTTGCTGGCCTGGGCCACCGCCAAGGCGGGCAAAAAGCGGCTCAAGGTCTGCTCGGTGCATCCGTAGGGGAACTGGACGAGATAGTCCAACGGCCCCAAAAGCTCCGCTGCCGGGCTGGCGGCCAGTTCCAGATGCAGGTGTCGGGATCCCGGCACCCAAGTGGCCGGCCAATCCAAAGGCAGCTCAAGGCTGTTCGCCTGCAGCCGCCCCGTTTGGAAGAAGCGGTGTACTGCTCCCAAGGGCTGGCTGGGGATCCGCAGTTGCAGCGCATCCTGCAGCCCCTCCCCTTGCGCCCAAACCCGCACAGGGCTATCGCCGGCCCCCAGCACCTGCAGCGGCCATTCCACCCGCTCCGCCCCTTGGGCGGGCACGGTCAGGCGTTGCCGTTGGGGGCCCTGCACTTCTAGGTTTCCGGGCACTTCCAGCCCCACTTCCACTGCTTGGGCTTGACCGGTGCGGTTTTGCACGATGGCCGCTAAGGTGAGCCGATCCCCCACCCGGAAAAAGCGGGGGGTGGCCAGGCGCACCAAGAGGTCTTTGCTGACAGCGACGGTGGCTAGGGCGGAGCCCACCTGGGTGTCGGCGGTGGCGGCGCGGGCGGTCAAGCGCCAGGTAGTCAGGTTGTCCGGCCAGCGCACCTGGACCTGGGCTAAGCCATCGGCATCGGTCACCAAATCCGGGAACCAGGCGGCGGTATCGCGAAAGTCTTCCCGCACCTGGCCGGCCAGCTTGTCGGCACCACCGGGGTATTGCTGAGGGAAAGAGGTGGTGGTGGTAACTTGGTTGTCCTGGCGCCCGTAGAAGAAGCGGCGGATATCGGGGGTGAAGTCGGGCCGCAGCAGGTAGAGGGCGTTGTCCACGATCCCCAACCCCACCTCGGCGCTGACCGGCTGCCCTTGGGCGTTGCGGGTGCGGATTTGAATTTGGGCCGTCTCCCCTGGTTGATAAGTGGGTTTATCCGTCTGCAACTCCACCTGCAAAAAGCGATCCAACGGCGAGACCCGCAGCAGAGCCTCGTTCTGGTACAGCCGCCGCTCTGGGCCGAGGACGGTAGCGGTGACGTAGAGGTTGGGGCGATACTCCTCCCGGATGGGCAGGCGCAGGGTGGCCGTATGCCCCTGCAGGCGCAGCACCTGTACCTGGTGCAGCCGGGATCCCTCCAGACCCACCAGCACCGGCAGATCCGGCAGCGGCGAGACGATCAGGAGCTGGGCCTCTTCCCCCACTTCGTAGATCTGGCGATCCGCCACCACCTCCAGGCTGGGCAGGGATCCCCAACTTGGCAGGGGGTTGCCCGGCTCCACCACCCAGAGATGGTCTACCTCCTGCACGCGGTGGCGGCGGGGATCCTGGGCCGTCAGCCGCACCCGGTAGTCTCCCGGCTGCAGGTCGGCGGGCAGGCGCAGAACCAGGCTGCCCTCGCCGTTGACAACCTGAAAAGATTGCCGCAGCAGAGTGGCTTGCCGTCGGTAGGCGCTGCTCTGGGGATCCCAGCGCCAGCGCTCCAGGCTCAGCTCCCCGGCGGTGCTGACCGGTTGGCCGTCGTAGTCGCGGGCTTGCAGCCGGTAGGTGATGACATCCCCTGGAGCGGGCAGGTGGCGATCGGCCTCGGCAAAGAGGGCAAATTGGCCGGCCGTCACCCAGGCCCGTGCCGTTCCGGTCACGCTGCGGCGGCTGATATCACTCACCTCCACCTCGATGCGCAACTGCTGCACCTCCTGCGGGCCCCAGTAGCTGTCTTCCTCCCAGTCCAGATCCTGCAACAGGCGCTCCAGGCGAAACTCCGCCCGCCCCTGGGCATCCGTCACCCCTGCTCCTTCCGCCACCAGCCCCCCGTAGCCGCCGTAGTAGCCCTGCTCCTCTCCCAGGTCGCCGGCAAAATAGTCTTCTGCCCCCGAATGAGGCAACAGCCCGTAGCGCAGGCTCCAGTCGGGGCTGCTGTAAACCCAGTAGCGAAGCTGGGCAGCGGCCACCGGCGCCCCGAAAAGATACTCGGCCTCCACCTGTACCTTCAGGGATCCCCCCCGCACCAGCCAAGGCCGGTCGGGCACCACCCTCACCTCAAACTCCGGTTTGCGGTAGGCTCCCACCTCGAAGGCGGTGTACTCGCGGCTGGATCCCTGCGGCCCGGCCACCCGCCACTCCAGGCCGTAGCTGCCCAGGGGGGTTTCCTCCGGCAATTGAAACTGCCCGTGGACGCTGCCGAAAGCGTTGGTGGCCAGGGTTTGCTCGCCCAGCACATCGCCGTCGGGGGCGGTGAGGGTTACTTGCACCGGCTGGCCTGCCGAGGTGAGGCGGTCGTGCTCCCGCACCAGGGCGCGAAAATAGACCGTCTGGCCGGGGCGGTAGAGGGGACGATCCGTGTAGGCGTAGATGCGGTGGGGCTGGTTCCAGCCATAGGCATAGCTGCGGGACAAAGCCTGCAACGTGTTGTCGGCGCTGTGGCCATAGACCACCAGCGAGGATCTCTCCCCTGTCGGCAAGCTAAACCGGGCCAGCCCCTCCTCGTCGGTGGTGGCAATGAGGGGATCCCTCCACTCCCCGAAAACTTGGATCTGGATCCCCGGCAGAGGACGCAATTCCCGCAAATGCACCGCCTGCACCACCAACTGGCTGGCATCCTGTTTCTGGATGAGGCCAAGATCACTCACCAAAAGCCACTCTCCCGCCCAAGGCAGCGGTGCCGCCGCCTGCCGCGGCTGTTGGCCTTCCGCCTCCAGCCAGTAGGCCCCCGGCGGCAGGATCCCCAGCTCCAGGGTGCGGGTCAGCTCTTCTCCCCCCAGTGGCTGCTGCCAACGGCGCACCAGCTCTCCTCGCAGGATGGAATACAAATCCGGAGCCAGGGATCCATAGCCAGCATCGGCCAGATCCCGCAAGAAAGGGGATCCTTCCAAATCAGCCAGGGAAAAGCGGTAGAGGGCAAACTGCACCGCTCCCAGGCCACTGGCCCGCCACTGCAGCCGTGCCGGCTCTGCGGTCGTGAACACCGAGCTGGGGCTGTAGAGGTAGAGGCTGGGGGGCAGAAGCTGCGGGCGTAGGAGAGGAGCAGAAGCTATCGCCCCTTCCCGCACCTGCACGGGTCTCTCGCTGGAGACCGTCTCTAGGCCGGATCCCCGCACCGTCACCCGGTATTCCCCAACGGGCAGCCGCTCCAGGCGGTACTCGCCCTCCGCAGACGGGCTGATGCTGCGGCTCACCGGGCCGGCGGCAATCACCTGGACGTTCCCCGGCGCCACCCCTGCCGGCAGCTCCACCCGTCCCAGCAGGGATCCCGTCGGCTGTTCCGAAAGCAAGACCGCCAGCCCCACTCCCAAAAACACCACCAGGGCCACCAACCACCGCCGCAGCATGGATCCCTTCCTCCTCCCGATGGGTTCTGGTTGCCCTGGGGATTCAGTCGCTACTTCACCAGCTCAAACACGTTGAACATGGGCAGGTACATGGCCACGATGATGCAGCCCACCATCCCGCCCAAGATCACGATCATCAGCGGCTCCAGCAGGCTGGTGAGGGCACGCACCGCCTCCTCCACCTCCAGCTCGTAGAAGTCCGCCGTCTTCATCAACATGGCATCCAGCTCCCCCGTCTCTTCGCCCACGCTGATCATCTGGATGGCCATGATTGGGAAGACCTTGGCCTTATCCAGGGCCGGCGCGATCTGCCCCCCCTCTGAGATGGATTGGCGGGCAGCGTCGATGGCGTTGGCCACCACCTGGTTGCCGGAAGTGTCGCGCACGATCTCCAAAGAAGTCAGCACCGGCACCCCGGAGCGGGTGAGGGCCCCAAAGGTGCGGCAAAAACGGGCCACCGCCGATTTCTGGATCAGGTCGCCGAAAATGGGGAGCTTGAGAGCCAGAGCATCAATGGTCTCCTTGCCAGCGGGGGTGCGGTAAAAGCGCTGGAAAGCAAAAAAGACCGCCACCAAAAAGCCCACCAGGCCCAAGCTGTACTGGGGGGTGCGCAGGAACTTGCTGATGTTGATAAAAAACTGGGTAAAGGCGGGCAGCTCCCCCCCCAAGTCGTTGTAGATGCTCTCAAAAGTGGGCAAGATGAACAGCACCATGCCCAAAAAGATTAAGACGGCCAAAATGGTCACCACCGCCGGGTAGGTCATGGCCGATTTAATCTGCTTCTGCAGGCGATCCATGTCCTCCAGCAGCTTGGCCAGTCGGTTGAGCACCTCGTCGAGCACACCGCCCACCTCCCCCGCCTGCACCATGCTGCAGTAGAGGCCGTCAAAGGCATCCGGATAAGGGCGGATGGAATCGGACAGGTTCTTCCCCGCCTCCACTTCCGCTCGAATCGCCCGCAGGTATTTCTTGAGCTTGGGGTTGCCGGTCTGCTCCTCCATAATGGTTAGGGAGCGCACCATCGACACGCCGGCGTTGATCAGGGCAGCAAATTGCCGCGAGAACACCGCCTTGTCGCGAATGTCGATGGATCCCATCATCGAGAAATCAAAAGAGGTATCCAGGGAGAAGAAGGGCTTTTCTTCCTGGATATCTTCCTGTTTGGCAAAAATGCCCTCGCGGCGCAGCCGTGCGCGGGCCTCGGTCAAGTTGTTGGCCACCACTGTCAGGCGCACCGGCTGACCGGCCTTTAGCCCCCGAACCTTGTAGCGCGGCATGGCTTACCCCTGCTTGGATCGTTAGTTCGACACGCCGGAATGGGAGCCCTTGGCTCAGTCTCGCAACCTTAGACAAACCGACGCTCTCTTCAGCTAGAGCTTAGCTACAAATGGGGCCGGCGGCCAGAGGTTGGCGAGGAACTCTCAGCCAGGGATCCCTGGAGCCAGCGTTTAGCGACGGGCGGCAGCCGCTGCGGGCCGCTGGTGTTGAGCTGCCGCGGCTGGCGATGGCCCGGTGACGTTGCCCAAAAGTCGCTGCAACTCCTCAGGGCGAGAGGTCTTGGACATGGCCGTATCGAAGTCGATCTTGCCCTGCAGGTAGAGGTTGGCCAGATCCTGCTCCAGGGTCTTCATGCCCTGCTTACCCCCTGTCTGGATGGCCGAGTAGATCTGGGCGGTCTTGCCCTCCCGAATCAAGTTGGCGATGGCCGGCGTCACCACCATGATCTCCTGCACCAGCACCCGCCCCGGTTCTCCTGGCTTGGGGTTGAGGCGGCGGGCCAAAGTTTGCGAGAAGACGGCTTTGAGGGAGTTGGAGAGCTGCACGCGGATTTGTTGCTGCTGCTCCGGCGGGAACACGTCCACCAGGCGATCCACCGTCTGGGCAGCAGAGCTGGTGTGCACCGTGGCAAAGCAGAGGTGGCCGGTCTCGGCGGCGGTAATGGCCAACTGGATGGTTTCCAGATCCCGCATCTCCCCGATCAGGATCACATCCGGATCCTCCCGCATGGCCGCCCGCAGGGCGTTGGCAAAGCTCTTGGTGTCTTCCCCCAACTGCCGCTGGTGGATGATGCTGCGGATGGGGGTGTAGATGTACTCAATGGGATCCTCGATGGTAAGGATATGCTCGGCTCGCTCGCGGTTAATGAAGTCGATGATAGCGGCCAAAGTGGTGGACTTGCCGGATCCCGTCGGGCCGGTCACCAGCACCAGACCCCGCGGCAGACGAGCCATCTCCTTACACACATCCGGCAGGCCTAGCTTGTCGATGTTGGGGATTTCCGAAGCCAACGCCCGCATCGCGCAGGCATAGGTGCCGCGATCCCGGTAGACGTTGACGCGGAAGCGACCGATCCCGCGCACGCCGTAGGAGCAGTCCAACTCCCAGTTTTGCTCCAGGTGTTTGCGCTGGGTGTTGTTCAACATGCTAAAGATGAGCCGCTGCACCTCCTCAGGGGTAAGGGGCTCGTGCTCCGTTGGCTGGAGTTCGCCGTTGATGCGGAAGTAGGGGGGCAAACCGGCGGAGATGTGGATGTCAGAACCGCCCCTGCGGACGATTTCTTCCATCAGGTCTTCGATCATTAGTTGTGGCATAGGGCTGGTGTCTCCAATCAGTAAGCTGGGTCAGTCTGTGTTCGACCTGGGAGTTGTCGATGAAAAACCGTTCTAAAGCTGGGCCAGAGGCAACCCTCTGGGACTCGTATAGGACTGTTATAATCAGCACCCTGGCGGCGTCAAGAGCTAGGCGGCTTGCCTAAAACTTCGGCGTCAGGCAGTAGGGACAATCCATCCACTCCACCTGCAGCGCGGCACCACAGTTGCGGCAGGTGCTAAGGGCCTTAGCACGAGCCTTTAACTCGGTTTCCAAGCCCTTGTCGGTGAGGATAACCCGATCGACCTCCTCCAACGTAGTCAGACCCTGCTTCACCAGCATCAAGCTGTAGGCCAGCAGCGTCTTCATGCCGCTTTCGACAGCCGCTTCCTTGATGACCTCGGTGGGAGCCCCCTTGTTGATCAACTCGGCCAGGCGGTCGTTCATGCGCATGAACTCGTACACCCCCACTCGGCCTTTGTAGCCTACGCCCCCGCATTTCTCGCAGATGGGCTTGCCGGTGGCTTTGCGCTGCTCTACTTCCTTGGGAGAGAGCTTGTTGGCCTTGTAGAAAGTCACCTGCTCGCTGTCGCCGCTGAGGCTGAGGCCATAGCGGGCCAGTTCTTCGGGGGTGGGGTGATACGGGATCCGACACTCGGTACATACTCGGCGCATCAAGCGCTGGGCCAGCACCCCCAACAGCGAGCTGGAGATCATGAACGGCTCGATCCCCATCTCCGTCAAGCGGGCGATAGCACCGGGGGCATCGTTGGTGTGCAGGGTGGTCAGCACCAGGTGGCCGGTGAGGGAGGCTTCGATAGCGGTTTTGGCCGTCTCGTGGTCGCGGGTCTCACCCACCAGGATCACGTCCGGGTCTTGCCGCAGGAAGGCGCGCAGGATCATGGCAAAGTCCATGCCCTTTTCGCGGATCACCTGTACCTGGGTGAGCCCCGGCAGGGAGTACTCGATGGGATCCTCGGCGGTGCTGATGTTGATGCCGGGATCGTTTAGCTCTGCCAGAGCTGAGTAGAGGGTAGTGGTTTTCCCGGATCCGGTGGGCCCGGTTACCAAGATCAAACCAAAGGGTCGCTTGACAACCTCCTTGAAGCTGGCCAGGGTCTCCGGGTCGGTGATCAGCTTGTCCAGGCCGAGCTGGGTGGCGGAGTTGTCCAAGATGCGCAGCACGATCTTCTCCCCATAGCGGGAGGGCAGAGTGCTGACGCGAAAGTCCACCTTACGCCCCTTAAATACGCGCCGAATCCGCCCGTCCTGGGGCAAGCGCCGCTCGGCAATGTTGAGGTTGGACATGATTTTGAAGCGGGCGGTAAGGGCGGGGACAACCTTTTTGGGAAAGTTCTCAAAAGCCTGCCGCAGCACCCCGTCCTTGCGGAAGCGGATGCGCAGGTATTCTTCTTGCGGCTCGATGTGGATGTCCGACGCCCCGTCCTGCAGTGCCTTAATCAGGATTTGGTTGGCCAATTTGATAATTGGGGCATCGTCTGCCGACTTGAGCTGTTGCTCCAGGGATCCCTCGCCGGCCTCATCGACGGCGACGTCCTCGATGCTGTCCAGGTCGATCTCGGCGGTATTGACCACCACCTCTTCTTCCTCTTGGGCGGCAGCCGCGTCGTTGATGCCCTTGATGGCCAGCAGCTCCGCCTGCGCGTCCATGTAGCGGTTGATCAGAACCTCGAAATCCCGCTGGGTGAAGACCCGCCGCTGCAGCTTCAGCCCCTGGATACGGAAGCGCCGCTGGATATCATCGAGCGCCTGCAAGTTATCCGGCTTAACCATTGCCACCAGCACTTGGTTGTCTTGGCGGCGGATGGGCAAGAACTTGTAGCGGTTGCAAATATCAAGGGGCAAGAGCGAGTCGATGAGCCCGCTCATCTCCGAGATCTCCACCGGCTCCAGATCGATGTCGAGGGAGGGGATCCCGTAGATGATTTTTAGCTCAAAGAGCTGCTGCCGCTTGTAGGCCCGCTCCAGGTCGGGGGTGATCTCTCTGCCAACAATCTCTTTGACCACCAGAGCTAGGGCCTTGCTGCCCCCTTCGCGATTGGCTTTGAGGGCGTTTTGGATGTCCTGGATTTGCTTGTCGTCGGCAAAGCCCAGCTCTTTTAGCTTGCGGCCAAAGGGGGTGATGCTGGTATTGGCAACAGCTAGGGCTTTACTAGAGGCGCTGCGACGGGTTAGAGGAAGAGGAAGGTCGTTCATGCTATTGGGGCCACCTAAGCTGTGCTCATATGATAATGGCTGCAGTTAACCTCTAGGAGCAACGGTAAAGACACGCAGAGCTGCGCCTGTCCTCCACAGCCTGACTAGGGAGGCAGGGAAAACCTCAAAGGACAAAGTTGGCTCAACGTGCTCAGGATTGATCTCTTGGAAATCGCCCATGCGGCTCTACGTTGAATCTTTCACGGTTCACAAGCGCTATGCCCTCACCCTCAGCCGCGGCACTCATACAGAGGCCACTCTGGCCTGGGTGCGGATCGAGCAGGAGAGGATTGAGGGCTGGGGGGAGGCCTGTCCCTTCTCGGTGAGCGATGACTGCCACCAGTCTGTGGACGATATCTTGATGGGTCTGGAGATGGCGCAGGGGATCCTGCGGCGCTATTCCCCCTGGGAGCGGCAGCTCATTGAGGCGGAACTGCTGCGGGCCGGGATCCCCTCGGCGGCGCGGGCGGCGGTGGACATGGCCCTGCACGATTGGATGGGCAAACGGCTGGGGATGCCGCTTTGGCAGTTGTGGGGACTGGATCGCTCCCGCATCCCACCCACCACTTTGACCATTGGCCTTTCTACTCCTCAGGCGGCCCGCCAGCGGGCCTTGGCCTGGATGGAACAGACCCAAGCGCGGGCCTTTAAGATCAAGCTGGGCAGCGACTTGGGGCTGATGGCCGATCAAAACATGCTGGTTGCTGTGCAGGAGGTGATCCCACTGGGATCCCTGATTACCGTGGATGCCAACGGCGCCTGGACGGTAGAACAGAGCTTGAGCATGAGCAATTGGCTGGCGGGGCAAGGGGTGAGCTACCTGGAGCAGCCCTTGGAGAGGGGACAGGAGGCGAAGCTGATCACCCTGTGGCACGAGTCGAAGCTGCCCATCTTTGTGGATGAAAGTTGTTTCGACAGCCGCGATATTCCTGCCCTAGCGGATCGCGTGCATGGCATTAACATCAAGCTGATGAAGTGCGGCGGCCTCAGCGAAGCCTGGCGCATGATCCACACCGCCAAAGCTTATGGGCTACAGGTAATGCTGGGCTGCTACAGCAACACCGCTCTGGGCAATACGGCGGCGGCTCACCTAGCGCCGCTGGTGGACTACCTGGACTTGGACAGCCACCTCAATCTCATCGACGATCCCTTTTCCGGAGCCCTGCTGCAGGAGGGCTGTCTTATCCCCACCGACCGACCGGGCTTAGGGGTAGAGCTGCGGGAGTAGGTACCGTGGAGCAGGTGGGATCCCTCTCCAGCCAAACTCGGGTGGCCATCCTGCTCCACGGCGGCCTGCTGGGGGAGCACGGCAAAACAGGGCTGGGGCTGCTGCGCTATGGGCCTTTTCCGGTGGCGGCGGTGATCGACCGGGAGCAGGCGGGGGGATCCCTGGCCCAGTTAACCGGCATTGCCCAGGATGTTCCCATCGTGGCCTCGGTGCAAGAGGCGCTGGTTTACAACCCCGAGGTGCTGGTGATTGGGATTGCCCCTTCCGGCGGCCAGTTGCCCCCAGCGTGGCGGGAGGAGCTCTGCCAAGCCCTGCAGGCCGGCCTATCTCTGGTGAATGGTCTCCACACGCCTCTGGCCGAGGATCCCCAATTGCGGCAGTGGCTGCAGCCGGGAGCCTGGATCTGGGACATTCGCCGCGAACCTCCTGGTCTTGGGGTAGGGAAAGGCCTGGCCCGTTCCCTCCCCTGCCGGCGGGTGCTGACCGTGGGTACCGACATGGCCGTGGGCAAAATGTCCACCAGCCTGGAACTGCACCGGGCCAGCCTGAAGCGCGGCCTGCGCTCCCGCTTTCTCGCTACCGGGCAGACCGGGATCCTCATCAGTGGCGATGGGGTGCCCCTAGATGCGGTGCGGGTGGACTACGCCAGCGGTGCCGTGGAGCAACTGGTGCTGCGCCACGGCCTTGACCATGACATTCTGCACATTGAAGGCCAGGGATCCCTGCTCAACCCCGCCTCTACAGCAACCCTGCCCCTGTTGCGGGGATCCCAGCCCACCCACTTGATCTTGGTACACCGGGCTGGCCAGACCCACATCAAAGGGATGGACTACGTACCCATCCCTCCCCTGCCCAAGGTCATCGAGCTGTACGAACAAGTGGCCAGAGCTGCCGGTGCCTTTGCCCCCGTGCCGGTGGTGGGGGTGGCCCTCAATACCTTTGGCTGGGAGGAGGAGGCTGCCCTGGCCCAGATCCGCCAGGTGGAAGCGGAGACGGGCCGGCCCTGTACCGACGTGGTGCGCTTTGGGGCGGATCCCCTCTTGGACGCCATCCTGGCAGCCGGCTAACCCCACGGCTAATCCAGGCGTCTCAGAGAGAGCGGCGACGGGGATCCCCCCTGGCGGCGGTTTCGCTGTCGAGCACCTCCAGGATGGCCTTGGCGGCGCGGGCCAAAACTCCCGGCTCCCCCAGCGCTGCCCGCATAGCAGCATAGTCGGCCTGTAATTGGGCTCGGCGCTCCGGCCGAGTCAGCAGCTCCAGCGCCAGTTGGGCAATCCGCTCCGGCTGGGCCTCCTCCTGCAGCAGTTCCGGCACAATGGGGCGCATCAGCACCAAGTTGGGGGGAGACATAAAGGGCACCGACACCTTCAGCCAATGGCGGGCTAGCCAAAAGGTAATTGGGTTGAGGCGGTAGATCACCACCTGCGGGATCCCCAAAATGGCCGCTTCCAAGTTGACGGTGCCCGACTTGGCCAGCACCAGGTCAGCGGCGGCCAACAGCAGGTGATGCGCCTTTGGCGGGGAAGGGCGAGGCAAGACAAGGGTGAGATCGTCCAGTCCATAGCGGCGGGCAGCCTGAGCAACGGGGGCGGCAAAACGGGGCGAGGCCAGCGGCGCCCAAAACCGCACCTGGGGCAGGCGAGCCCGCAACAGCCGCGCTGCCTGGAGGAGGATGGGCAGAACGGAGCGCAGCTCTTGGCGACGGGAGGCGGGCAGCAGCGCCACCACCGTTGCCTCCTCAGGGATCCCTAGCTCAGCTCTGGCCTGAGCGCGACCGGGTACCCTCGCCAAAATATCCAGCAGGGGGTGGCCCACATAGCAAACCTGGGCGCCTGCTGCGGCGTAGTAGCGGGCTTCTTCTGGGAAGATGGCCACCATCAGTCGCATTTGCTGGGCTAGGCGGTAGGTGAGGCGGCTGTTGGGCGACCACACCCATTCCTGGGGGGCAATGTAGTAAACGGCAGGGATGCGCCACCGCTGCAGCAGGGGGACAAGGCGGCTGTTGACGCCGATGTAGTCCACCAAGATGGCCAAATCCGGCGGGTCCTGTGCCAGGAAGCGGCGGATCTTCCACTCTGTCCACAGGGCAGGGAGGACAAAGGGGAGGGCCTCGAGAATACCGATGGAGCTAATCTCCGTAGTGCGGTGCAGCAGCCGGGCTCCAGCAGCGGCCATTTCCTCTCCCCCAACGGCCGTGATGCGCAGATGCGGACGCTGGCGCAGCAGCTCACGAATGAGATGGCCAGCCTGCAGATCCCCGGAGACTTCTCCGGTGCAGATAAACAGATGACTCACAGGTCGTCCTCTTCTCTGCCACGGCGCAAGGCGGGCAGAGGACCGCGCCGTTGGGGTTGGGAAAGGGAATCTTCCAAAAATTGCAGCAGATGGAGCAGGGATCCCGTCTCGTCTACCAGCTCTTTCCCCTGCAAGGAGCAGATGCTACACCCACCCTCGGTGCGGATGCTGCTGCGCAGAGTTTGCAGCGCTTTTTCCAGAGGCAAACCGGAACGGTAGAGCAGCCGGTAGGCCTGGCGCAAAGCTGGCAGGGATCCCTCCATTCCCTTGGCTCGCCGCAACCCCACCAAGTTGAGGCCGCGAATGCGGGCGGGATGCCCCTCCACCAACATGTAGGGCGGCACGTCGCGATCCACCCGGCTCATGGCCCCCACCATGGCCAAGCGACCCACTCGGGTAAACTGGTGGATCCCGACCATACCGCCGATGCGCGCCTGTGACTCGATGTGGATGTGGCCGGCCAAGGCAACCGCGTTGGTAATCACCACTTGATTTTCGATAACGCAGTTGTGGGCGACGTGGACGTAGGCCATTAGCAGGTTGTGGTCACCGACCACCGTCGCTTCCCCTTCGTTGGTGGCTCGGTTGATGGTGACGAACTCGCGGATGCGGTTGCCCCTGCCGATCACCACCTGGGAGGGCGCGCCGCTGTACTTCAGATCCTGAGGCTCTGTGCCCAGCACCGCCCCCGGAAAAATCTGGTTGTCCTCGCCAATATCTGTCCAGCCATCGATCACCACGTGGGCCCCCACCACCGTACGGGCGCCAATGCGCACATGCTCACCGATAACCGCATAGGGGCCAACTTGCACCGTCTCGTGCAACTCAGCCTTCGGATGGATCACCGCCGTGGGATGAATCCGAACAGAGGAGTTGGGAGTGGATCCCGCTGAAGCCAACGAACTCATTTCTAACCTAGCCAGCAAATGTGGTTACGCTCCCAACCCTGCAATTAAGGCTTGCTCGGGGAGGACACAATCCTCCACCGCTCTGCTGCAAAACTCCGACCGGGAGATGAAAGCAGCACCTAACATGCCCCTATCCCAACACTTTAGCAGGGTCTTTCCGCGCCAAGTTGCTGCCGCTGGGCTCCTCCTCGATGGGGAAAACAGATGGCCACCCTCCACCTGCCCCGTGGTTGCGGAGCGCCAAAGGCCCCCTCCTGGCCGCTGTTGTCCCATCAATCCACCAAGGAGAACATCAGCTCCCCTTCGGTCACCAGGTGTCCCCCCACCTGGGCCCGACAAAACATCTTGCCGATGCGTTTTTGCCGGATGGTGAGCAAATCGGCCGAGAGCAGCAACTGATCCCCTGGCAGCACGGGGCGGCGGAAGCGAACGCCATCGATACCAGCAAAGAGAGCCAGCCGCCCAGCCACATCGGGCAACTTGGTCAACACGATCCCTCCCAACTGCGCCATGGCCTCGACGATCAGAACGCCGGGCATGATCGGTCGGTTGGGGAAGTGCCCCTGGAAAAAGGGCTCGTTGAAGGTGACGTTTTTCAGTCCCACCGCCCGTTGCCCTGGTTGATACTCCACCACGCGATCCACCAGCAGAAAAGGATGGCGATGGGGCAAGATCTCCAGGATTTGATCCGTTGTGAAAACGGGGGGAGCTGTTGCCAACTGAGCGGCTGCTTCAGCCGAGAGGAGAGGAGGAGGAGAGACGTCAGAGGACATGGCAAACCCACAGAGCTGGAAGACAAACCTTAAATCCTGGATGGGAGGGCCTCAAAGCAGAACCAAGACAGCAAGGAGGAATGCCGGCAGGCCGCGAGGAGCCTCTCGCCCACCTCAGGAACCAGAAGCCCCGTCAAGACAGCGGGAGAGGTTCCACCCCACCGAGGCGCCTGGGATCCCTTTCTTGTTCTTGAGCTGGGTCCGCCTGCACCCGCAGGGATCCACTCCTGAGCAACTGCTCGGCCAAACGGTGATGCAGGGCATGGCCTGCCCTGTAGGCCACAATGTGCCCCTGCAAGCGGCAGCCCAACAGGCTGAGATCTCCTAGTAAATCTATCAGCTTATGGCGCACCGGCTCATCTGGGTAGCGCAAGGGCCTCAGCCACTCGGTGGTAGTACAGACAATGGCGTTCTCCAGGCTGCCGCCTTGGATCAGCCCCTGTTGGCGGGCCAGCTCCGCATCCTGTTGGCGGGCAAAAGTGCGGGCCGGAGCAATGGATTGGACAAAATCCGCCCTGTTCTCCTGCCAGCTCAGCCACTGTTGGCGGATAGGGCAGTTGGCAAAGTCGATGCCATAGGTGAAGCGAGAGCCGGGGTAGGGCAGGGCGCTGACAAAGGCTTCCCCCGCCCAGACCGTGACCGGCTCCTGGATCACTCCCAGCAGGGCCGGCTGCTCCTGGGCCAGGATCCCAGCTTGGGCAATAGCCTCCACAAAGGGCAGGGCGGAGCCATCCAGGATCGGCAGCTCCGGCCCCTCCACCTCGATGCGGCAGTTGTCGATGCCCAGCACGTAAAGGGCAGCCAACAGATGTTCCACTGTCTGCACTTGGACAGGGGGGGATCCCTGCTGCAGGCGGGTGCAGAGGGCAGCAGGAGTCAGGGATCCCAAGCGGGCCGGGATCTCAGGGGATCCCGGTTGATCCACCCGCACAAAGACCCGACCGCCGCCAGCAGGAGCCGGGTGGAGGCTACAGCGAACCGGTAGGCCAGTGTGCAGGCCGACCCCCTCTAGGGAGATAGAGCTGGCCAAGGTGTGCTGTTGGTCTCTCATCGTACTCCGCACCGCTACCGCAAACGCTCTTGGCCCTGGTCAAAAACACGGTAGTACAGCTCCCGATAGCCAACGCGCAGGCTGCTGCTGGCGTCTGCCAGTTTGGCCTTGCGACTGCCGTAGGCGCTAAACACCTCGTAGGTGTCTCCCTCGAAGAAAAAGGAGGAGACATCGGAAACCTCTTCGCCCCCCAGCAACTGCCAACGCCCCCCACGAAATCGCAGCCGGTAGCGAGCCTTGTCCAAGCTGCCGGAGGGGCGGTCGATGGTGGCGTCGATCCTACCCTCGTACTCCGGCGGCTCGGCTCCTGCTATGGGCCGCACCTCAACGGAAATATCGCGGTAGCGGCAATTGGGGCGGTTGCACAGGCGAATTGAGCGCATTGCCTCGGCAATCCCTTCCAGCCGCTGTCGCGCCTCTACCAGGGAGTCAACTGGAGAGGACAGAGCCACCTGAGCTGCCTCTGCTGCTGGGGAGAGCAACGCAGAATGGGCAGCCAATGCCGGCGATCCCCAGCAGCACCCCAACAGCACCAGACACATCCAGCTCAGCCAACAGCGGTAGGCGGATCCCATAGGCGCAATCTATGACAAGATCTAACTCCTCTACTCTAGGGGATCCTTATCTGCGATTCTGTCCCAAGGGATGCCGGCATTCTCCAACTGGGCTCAGGAGCGATTGGCGCAGGTACGCCTCGTGTTGGTGCGGCCAGCAGGGCCGCGCAATCTCGGGGCCATTGCCCGCGTGATGAAAAACATGGGCCTGCGGCAGTGGGTGTTGGTGGATCCCCAATGCGATCCCCTGGATGCAGAAGCAGTTACCATGGCCGTGCATGCGACGGACTTGCTCCACCAAGCCCGGCAGGTGCCAACCTTAGCCGAGGCCCTCCAGGGATGTGTGCAGGTATTCGGGACAGCAGGCCGCCGCGAGCCCTACCCGCCCGAATGGCAAATTCAGTCTCCCCGCCAGGCTTTCGCGGAGCTGCTGGCTGCCGGCCCTGCCGCTCTGGTGTTTGGCCCCGAAGATTGCGGCTTGAGCAACGAAGAGCTGGCCCTCTGCCATCGCCAGATCCAGATCCCCACCGATCCGGCCTACCCTTCCCTGAACTTGGCCCAGGCAGTGGGCATCTGTTGCTACGAACTGCGCACCCTCCTCTACCAAAATCCTCGCCCGCCGGTGGCTGGCTCTGGGAGCTCAAAGCCAGCTCCCTTCGAGCTGCTGGAGGGTTTTTTCAGCCACCTGGAGGCGCTGCTGCTGCACATTGGCTACCTGCACCCCCACACCGCTCGTCGCAAAATGCTCAAGTTTCGGGCCCTGTTTCACCGCGCCGGTCTGACAGTGGCTGAGGTGGCCCTGTTGCGCGGGATCCTGCGACAACTCCAGTGGAGCCAACAATCCTCTCATCGAGAACCCCCGAAAGAGGATCCTCATCTCACCGAGAGTGGATCTTAGCTGCCGCAGCCTCTAGCCGGCTGCCTCTGAAAACCAACCCCTGGGAACTGAGACAAGGGGATCCAGCTAGGTCTGGATGATCTCCCTGCGGCAAACTTGATTTGACGGAGAGAGTGACCATCGAATAGGGGCTGAGATTTCCTTGTCCTACAGCAGTTTGCGGGCTTGTAGGATAGGTCTCGTGTCCGTGGATATGTCCCGTTTTTAACGGAATCCTCACTCAACGAAGTCTCTCTCTTCATCAAGAGCGCTGAGAGAGTCCCACCTTCTATGGTCACTCGGCAGAGACAGAGATGGATCCCTAAATCCTGGCGTAAGTACAGCTTGAATAAGGTAGCAGACAAAGCTGGCACATTTTTCTGTTTCTATCGCTACTTGTCTTTCTGAAAACCTAACTACTATCCAGCCGCTTTCTGCAAAGAAATCGTCTCGCTGGCTATGTCTATTGTCATCTAGTGCATGATGTGGTACTCGCTGACCATTCTTCTGGTACCAAGGTTCGTCAACTTCAACATCGATAAGTAGAGTTCTATTGTTACTAGATACTTGTATTGCTATGTCGGGCGTATACGGAAAATCAAATTCTGGAACCTTTAGGGAGGATTGTTCAGGTAGAAACTTAACTGGAAGGTTTTCCATCTTTATTATCAAGGCTTCTCTCAGCCGGCGATCATACCTACCTGCGCGAGCACCCTGACCTAAGAAAGGTTGGCATAAATCTAGGGGTTGAAATATCAGACCATTTTCCCAGTTCCTTATGATTTGAGCTACCTTGTTTTGATATTCGCGACTATATTCTTCGACTTGTTGTTTGTAATCTGACTCTATGCGATCGCACTCTCTTCTCCAAAGGACAAGTCTCTCCTCATATCTTTTTTGTTCTTGAGGATAACTTCGCATTTTTCTCTCATATTCTTCCATTCTCTCTTCATAAGTCCAGGATTCGTATAAGAATTTGGCTAAGGTAGCCACGCCTGCAATCCCTGCCAAGATTAGAAAGAATGGCGCTTCAGCAATAATCAGCGCAATTAGGGTAGCAACTCCAGCTCCAGTTGACAGGGCAGCCTGGAGCTTGTCCATTACACGGGTTGGGATCTCTGGTAGTTGCGGCTTAACTGGTCGAGGGGGTAGTTGAGGCGGCTCAGGTTTTCTGGGGGGAGGGGGCAGTTCTGGCCCTCTCAGTTGCAGGCTGATAGGGGTAGGGAGAACTATATAGGGATAGCAGTCCCTCCGCTCATATTTGAGGATGGGGTGGGGCTTCCAGCTCGGCGTGTGCATTGTCTTGACCTGGCACGTTGTCCCGTAATATGCCAGAGGCCACTTTTCCAGTCAATTCTCCCTGACGGCTGTAACAGCCTAGCCGCAAGGAATCCCCTGTTAATGAACGGCTCTGAAGATCTGCAGGCTGCCGTCCGGCTTCACCACCACCTTCTTCTTGCTTTTGGCTGTCGCGTAAGAGAAGACAATCTGACGTGGATTTAGGTTAGGCTTAGGCGTATCCACGGCTGTGTCCCGTCTTGCCGTGGATTCTAGTGAATGTTGCAGGACTACCGTGGATATCAGAATGCCCAAAAACCTTGCCAGTTAAGGCTTTGAGGGATTTAGGTGGATGTTGGCAAACTAGGCTTTGACGGAGAGAGTGGGATTCGAACCCACGGTGAGTTGCCCCACACAGCATTTCCAGTGCTGCGCCTTCGACCGCTCGGCCATCTCTCCAGCGCAGAAATCGATGACTTTCCCGCAGAGCTAAAAACTCGGCTTTGTGATCTTAGCAGAGGATGGAGGTCACTCAGAGGATCCTTTGGCATCCCCAGGCCGAAACATTTGCAGCATCACCTCCCAGCGGGAGCAGCGCCAGTGGTCGATGTGGGATTCGATGAGACCTGCGGGGTTAAGCCGCATCTCTGTCCAGCCGGGGATGCACAGGCGGGGACGCCAGGGCAAAAAAGACAGGGATCCCCTCAGCGTCCACTCGCTGCGGATGTGGTTGCCGCTCTGGTGGATGTCGTGCAGCTCAAGATGGATATCCTGTAGCCAGCGCTCTAGGCTAGCAATCATGGCCCGATAGCGATCCAGGCCGCGAAACTCGTTGAGGGGATCCCGGAAATAGACCTGGGGATCGTAGAGGGAGTAGGTTTGATCCCGAGGAAAGCGGGCGTAATCGGCCCGCAGGATGGCCACCAGGTCGAGGCTGGCCTGAGAAGGGTGGCTCATGCTCTGACCTCAGCAGGAAGGGATACCGTCTCTCCCGGGGCAGGACAGCACAGCCGGATGGATTGGCCGGTGGCGGCGTTCAGGGATCCCAGCTTTTCCCGGAACTCCTCTAGGCTCCCCAGAGGGCGGATCTGGGCGGCAAACCAGCCGTGGTAATCTACCTCTCCCATAGCGGTGGGAATCACCTGCTGTGGGCGCAGGGCGGCCACCACCTGCAGGGCCCGCTCCGGCCCCATGATCACCTCGCCCAAGAGGGGAAAGATCTGGCCTACCACCGGGATCAGCAGGGTGTGGATGGGGGCAAACTCCTGCTGCAGCCGCGGGCGGATATCCGGTTGGGAGAGGTGGGGCTCGTAGTAAAGCCGCGTCTGGGTCGGCAGCTCCTCCAGCAAAAAGCCCAGCTCCCGCACCGGCCCCAGGGGTGCTCCCGGAACCGCTGTGATGTGTAGATCTCCCCACTGCACTGACTGCCAGGGATCCAGGGCCTGCACCCTCTTAAAGCCAAGGCTCCGTGCCACGCGGGCGGCTGTTGGAGAAGCGAAAACCGGGATCTGCCGGTTCAGCCGCTGCAGGGTGGGGGGGTGGCAGTGATCCGGCTGGCCCTGGCTGAGGAGGATGGCGTCGAGTTTGGGCAGGGTTTCCGGTGTGAAGGGCGGCACCTGGCGGTGCTGCAGGCGGATGAACCAGGGCAGGCCAAAGAACACCAAGGGATCCACCAGCCACGGATCCAGCAGAAAAGTCTGGGTCTGGGTATGGATTAGCCAACTGTTGAGGTCGATGCGGGTGAGTTTCATGGTGCTACTGCCCGGTGATGGAGAGATCGGCTACCCAAATGCGGGGACACAGACCAGCAGGGGTGATTTGGGGCTCCGGCTCGACGTAGAAAATCGACTGCAAGAGTCCTAGAAAATCCCCCGCTACCGTTGCCGCCTCGATACTGATGCGCTCTCCCTGGCGCACCCACCAGCCCTGAAAGGGCAGGGAAAAGGATCCCTGCAGAGGCTTGACTCCGGCATGGAGAGCCTGCAGCTCGTCAATCCAGACCACATTCTCAGCCGTGGCCAGGTCGTAGGTGCTCTCTGGTGGAGCCCCGGCAAAGACGTGGTAGTAGTGGGCCGCCACCGTCACCTTAGCGCCGATATTGGCATGTCCCGTGGGCTGGGCCCCCAGGCGTTTGGCGGTGCCAGCGCTGTGCAAAAAGTGGGTCAGAACTCCATTGGTGATGAGGGGAACGCGGCGGGTGGGGGTGCCTTCACCGTCGAAGCTAATTGCGCTCACGTTGGTAGGGTGCAAGGCGTCATCACACACCGAGAGCAGCGGCGAGGCAATCTGCTTGCCCAGTGAGTCGGGAGTGGACAGGCTTTGGTTGTCCAGGATGTTTTGGGCGTTGAAGAGATTGGAGAAAGCGCCCAAGAGGCTTAAAAAAGCTTCCCCGGAAAAAACCACTGTGTATTTCCCCGAAGGGATCCGCTCGTACTCCAGGTGGCTGATGAGTTTCTCGGCTGCTTCCTTGACGCAGCCCTGGATATCCAACTCCTCCAGGCTGCGGGCTACCCGCATAGCGCCGGCGCTGCGGGGTTTGCGACCCTCCTGTTCTGCCTTGCCGTAGAGAAAGACCGAGGTCAGGGTGTGGCCCTCCTGTCGCAGAGCCTGGTCGCTGTTGAGGTAAAAGCGGTCGATCTGCCGCTGGGCCAGGCCGTTGTAGGGTACCCCCTGGATGGCGGGATGGGATCCCAGTAAAGCCTTCTCGGCGGCCAGCAGTTGCTCCAAAAGCTCACTGGCCAGCGCCAGCGGCCTTTTGTCGTTACAGGGCTGGAGAATGGGCAGCTTCGCTTCTGGACTCAATTGGGGTGCGTGTTCCCGCACGCCGAAGTGGCTGGCTTCCAAGGCCGTCTGCAGAGCCAGTTCCAGCCCTGCCTCGTCCACAGCAGTGGTGGAAGTCACCCCCACCTGGCCCTGGTCGTTCCAGGCCCGCACCGTCACATTGCAGCGGTGAGAGGCTTTTACCTGACGGGGCTCCCCCTGCTCCACCTGCACGCTGGTCTCGTCCACCTCGGCTCCGTAGAGATCAAACTGGGGGATCCCCAAACGTTTGGCACAGCTTTGCGCCTGTTCGGCCAAGGCCTCAACTTGCAACATCCCTACTCCTTCCCTAGCGACGGGCCAGCCAGGCGGTCAAGTCCTCCACGCTGTGGAAATCCAACAAAGCTTCCCCTAGCGCCTCCAGCTGCGACGGCGGCAAGGCCCAAATCTGGTTTTCCAAGGCCGGGTCAAGGGATCCCAGCTTCCGCCGCAAAAGCCGCAAAACCAGTGTTGCTTCCCCGTGTTGCAAACCCTGTTGCAAACCCTGTTGCAAGCCCTGTTGTAAGCCCAGTTGCAAGCCTTCTTTGCGCCCTGCTTCCAACCCCTCCCGCAGAGCTTCTGCCCGCCATTCCTGGTAGATCACCGATTCCCTCATATCCAAGGACCTCATGATTTGCCGAATCAAGCCCCGATCCAATGCTAGTCCTGCCAAAACGGCTGTTGCCGCTGCCAATTCCCGCTGCTCGCTGGACTCTGGCAAGCGCTCCAGCTCAGCAACGACTTCTCGTAAGGTTTCTCCAGGATCCTCCACCTGGCTCAAGACTCGAAAAGGCAGCAGGGCTGGCCAATCGACCCTGGCTGGCAAGTTACACTCCCAGAGGCGAACGACCTCAAACTCATGGCTCAGCCTTTCTAGGCGAAAAAAGGTTTGGAAGACCCGCTGCGAGCGCGTTTTGCGAAGATAAATGACCACCTGCCGCACCGATAGCTGGGGATATTTCCGATAGAGGCGGAGCCGATAGTCGGCCATGCGAAAGGGGATTTCAGGATCCGGATCTGTTTGAAATTCCAGATGCAAAATGCCCTGCTGTAGCCCTAGCAGAATGACCGAATCGGCTCGCATGGGCTCCTCCGACAGTTCTGTGGGCAGCACCTGCACCGGCTCAGCCACTTCTCCCATCAGCCAACGGGCAAACTGCTCCGGAAAGCGCTCCGCCAGGTACTTGCAGATGTTGTCGTAGGCCATGGGGGATCCCTGAAACTAGCGCCCGCCCACGGTGATAGAGTCCACCTTGATGTGGGGCTGACCCACAGTAACGTAGATGCTGCCGCTGACAGAACCGCAAAAGCCAGGTGCCAGGCGGAGATCCTTGGAGCACATAGAGATCTTGGTCAAGATATCCTTGGCTTCTCCAATCAGCGTGGCTCCCTTGAGAGGCTTGGTGATTTTGCCATTTTGGATGAGATAGGCTTCTTCCACGGCAAAGTTAAATTGGCCAGTGGGGCCGACACTGCCGCCCCCCATGCGCTTGCAGTAGATGCCTTTGTCAATAGAGGCAAACAGGTCGTCCAGTTCGGCGTCGCCGGGGGCGATGTAGGTGTTGCGCATGCGGCTGGCAGGGGCAAAGGTGTAGTTTTGCCGGCGGCCACTGCCGGTGCGGGGATGGCCGGTGCGCATGGAGCCGGCCCGGTCGGCCAGAAAGTTTTTCAAAATGCCCTTTTCAATAAGCAGGGTGCGCTGGACGGGCATGCCCTCGTCGTCCACGTCCAGGCTGCCAAAGGCCCCCTCGGAAAGCCCCTCGTCCCAGGCGGTGAGGTTTTTGTGGGCAATTTTCTGGCCTTTTTTGTCGGCAAAGGGAGTGGTTTTGCGCTCGATCTGGGTCGTCTCCAAGAGATGCCCACAGGCCTCGTGGAAGATGACACCACCAAAGGCGTTGGACATTACAATCGGGTAGGTGCCCGATTCCACATAGTCGGCATAGAGCATCTGGCCGGCGGCTTCTGCCAGCTCCTGGCTGTGGGCTACGAGATCCCAGCGGCGCAAAAAGTCGGGATCCCTGGTGCCCCCTGCGCGTTGGCTAACGGAAGCGCGATGATCCCCATCGGCACAGAGCAGGGTAGAACTAACCGACTGGGTAAGGCGGATGTCGCGCACAAAGGTGCCGTCGCTGCAGGCTACCAGGATCTCCTGCCAGTCACGGAAGTAGTTGGTGCGGCGGGACTGAACATGGTGAGCTTGCCGCTTCAGCTCTGCGTTGGCCCGCAGCAGGATCTCCCCCATCTCGGCAAGGGAGCTGCATTCCTTGAGCCAGCCGTCTTTACCGCGGCGCTCGGCGTAGTCCTGGAGCAGCCCTAGGTTGACGGTGGAGACCAAAGCAGCAGGGCCAGGGGGGGTGAGGCCCATCAAGAGCAGGCCTTTTTCTAGGGCAGCTTTGAGGCCGGCAAAGGAGAGATCGTTGGTGCTGACGTAGCAGTCGGCCAGGCCGCGAAACACCCGCACCCCCGCGCCGGTGGAAAGTCGAGGGGTGATGCTGGTGAGGGTGTCGTCTTCCGCCAGGCAACTGATGGAGTTAGCCCGCTCCAGGAAGATCTCCACCAGATCGGCGCCGGCAGCCCGCCCCCAGCCCAAGAGAGTTGAAAGGGGATCCCGCCAATCCTCGCCGAAGCGCTGCAGGGTGGGGCGGTAGTCGAGGTTGGGCAGTTCTTTGGATAAAAGCAGCATAGTAGGCCGAGAGCACTCAAAAGAGGGAAAGGGCAGGCTAGATGCCGCCATCTTTTGCTCCCTCAGTTTAACGTAAGGTGCGGAATTCCCCACCGTCTATACGGTGGGGATGGATAGCACCCTCTGACTGATTCTGGATGTATT
>NZ_JANSJN010000017.1:24595-33145 GCF_047462555.1 Synechococcus sp. B60.1 | reverse complement strand
GAGCGGGTCAACACGGATATTTTTATCGCCGTCTCCAAGGCGTTGGCCTTCATCAACCCAGACGAGATCTCGGCCATGGTGCCCCTGACGGCCCTGAACCGCTTTTTGCGCCAAAAGGACGGCTCGAAGATCGCCTACCTGGATGGCGCCCCGCCGGAGCGGCTTTGCCAGCCGATGGTGGACTCCATCATAGCCCGCGGCGGCCAGGTGCATTTGAATGCGGCGCTGCAGGCCATCGACCTCAACCCCGACGGCAGTGTAGCGGGCTTTCGCTTTCTCACCCCTGCCGGGCCGCTTCAGGTCACCGCCGACGCCTACGTCTCAGCCCTTTCGGTGGATGCGCTCAAGGAGCTGCTGCCGGCCCGGTGGTGGGAACTGCCCTATTTTCAGCAACTGCGCGAGCTGGAGGGGGTGCCGGTGATCAGCCTGCAGATTTGGTTTGACCGCAAGCTCACCCACATCGACCACTCGCTGTTTTCTCGCTCGCCGCTCTTGAGCGTGTATGCCGACATGAGCAATACCTGCCGCGGCTATGCGGATCCAGAGCGCTCGATGCTGGAGCTGGTGCTGGCCCCGGCTGCCGAGTGGATCGACCGCAGCGACGAGGAGATCTTCGCGGCCACGCTGGAGGAGCTCCAAAAACTCTTTCCCCAGCACCTCACCGGCCCCAACCCGGCGCGGGTGCGCAAATGGGTGGTGGTGAAAACGCCGCGCTCGGTCTATAAGGCCACACCGGGCCGGCAGCAATACCGTCCCACTCAGGTCACCCCCATCCCCAACTTTTTCTTGGCGGGCAGCTACACCCTGCAACCCTTCCTGGGCAGCATGGAGGGGGCCATCCTCTCCGGCAAGCGGGCAGCCGAGGCCATCAGCAAAGGGATCCCCTCCCCGGCGGCTGCGCTCTCAAGGTTGGCAACCGCAGGGGTTTGATCGCCTCATTTGGAGCAACCTGACTGTCGGGGCTATCCAGCCTGTCCGCTTTCCCGTAGTGTTGAGATGTGCCCTCGCTGTCCCCATCTGGCCCCGCGCCCCTGGAGATGAGCCCGATGAGTCCGCTGGAGCAATCTTTTGCCCTCTGCCGCCAGATCACGGCCAAGCACGCCAAGACGTTTTATCTGGGATCCCTGCTCTTGCCTCGACCCAAGCGGCGGGCCATCTGGGCCATCTATGCTTGGCTGCGGCAGACCGATGAGTTGCTGGATGGGCTGGAGGCCAGCCAGACGGCGGTGGAAGTCACCCGCAGCAAGCTGGAGCAGTGGGGATCCCATCTGGAGTCTTTGTTCCAGGGGGGGGAGCCGCAAGCCCCCACCGACCTGGCCTTGATCCACACCATCCACACCTACCGCCTCTCGATTGAGCCCTTCCGCGAGATGTTACGGGGGCAAAGCATGGATCTGGACACCCGGCGCTACGCCACCTGGGAAGACCTGCGGGTTTACTGCTACCGGGTGGCCGGGGTGGTGGGGCTGATGTGCTCGGAGATCATGGGGTTTGTGCCGGGTCGGGATGGCCGCGAGGAGGCGGTGGCCCTGGGGATTGCCATGCAACTGACCAACATCTTGCGCGATGTGGGGGAAGATGCCCGCCGCGGGCGGATCTATTTGCCTCTGGAGGACTTGCGCCGCTTCAACTACTCAGAGCGGGATTTGTTTAACTATGTCATCGACGAGCGCTGGATGGCCCTGATGGACTACGAGATCCGGCGAGCTCGGGAGCTCTATGCCCAAGCGGAACGAGGGATCCCTACCCTGCAGCCGGACTCCCGCTGGCCAGTGGCCGCTTCTTTGATACTCTACCGGCAGATCCTCAACGCCATCGAGCGCAACCACTACCAGGTGTTTCGCACTCGGGCCTATGTGTCCACCCTGAGCAAGGCGCTGGCGCTGCCGGTGGCCTGGTGGCGCTCCAACTACTACGGCTATTAGTAGTGACAGCAAGCCGTTTCCCACTGCGGATCCCAGTGGGCAAGCCCCAAACCCGTAAAGAGCGAGGAAAATCTATGGTGATGCCCTATCGGCAAATCTGGGAAGACAGTTTAACCATCTTCTGGCGCGACTGGCTGGATCTGCGCGGGCGGGTCTGGCAGGTGGTGGCTTCGGGGCTGGTGGCCCCCCTCATCTACATCGTTGCTTTTGGGGTGGGGCTGGGCGGATCCCTGCGGGCCGAGGCCCTGGCTGACGTAGGCGGATCGACGGCGGCAGGTTCCTATTTACGTTTTATTTTGCCGGGGATGGTGGCTCTTTCGGCCATGACGATTAGCTTTGCCGGCACTACTTTCTCCATTTGTGGATCGCGGCTGTTTACCAAGAGCTTTGAGGAGCTGCTGCTCTTGCCGGTGCATCCGCTGGCGCTGCATTTGGGCAAGGTGTTGGCGGGCATTGCCCGCGGCCTGCTCACGGCCTTGGGAGTGTTGGCGGTGGGGGTGCTGGGGACAGGAGCCTGGGGCCTTCTTCATCCCCTGGCGCTGTTGGTGCTGCTTTTGGATTGCGCTGTCTTTGCCGGCATCGGGGTAATCGCCGGCTTAAAGGTGCCCAGCTTGGAGAGTGTGGGCGTGCTCACCAACTTTTTGATTACGCCCATGTCCTTTCTGGGGGCCACTTTTTTTGATCCCAGCCAGTTGCCAGGCTACCTACAGGTGCTGGTCTATTGCCTGCCCCTTTCCTACGCCAGCATCGGCATGCGGGCAGCCGCCTACCAGCCCCCTGCCCAGTTCCCCTGGTACACAGTGGCGGTGCTGGCGGGGTTGGCAACCCTTCTGGCCCTGGTGGGTGCCTACCTGTTTTCCCACCAGCAGGATTAGTTGCCCTTGCCAAACACCTCTGGGTAGCGGGCCAGTTGCTCCTGCAGGTCTTGGTCGTAGCGCAGGGCAATTACCCGGTAGCCTTGTCCCAAAAGCTGGGAGCGCACTTGGCGATCCTGGGCAGCCTGGTCGGGCTCGTCATGCACTGCGCCATCGCAGAAAACACAGACGTTGGGCTCGTAGAAGAAGTCGACCACGCAGCGGGGATCAGGGATGGCCTTCTGAGCGTCGTCGGGAAGGCGGTAGCCTTCTTCGGCTAGCAACTCCAGAAAGCGGCGCTCCAGGTGCGAGCGAGGGTCGATGAGCTGGCGCAGCCACTCCAGCTGCTCTTGGCGGGAGCGGCCCAGGGGACGTAGCTCGGTGCGGCTGTGGGCCAGCTTGCCCAGGAGATCCCGGATCTTGTATCGGTCGAGCTCCAGCGCCTCCCGTTGGTTGGCGTAGCTGAGCAGGCACTCGTAGCAGGCGGCGCGGCACTCAGGCCGCAGGTCTTGGATCCCGGCTTCTGAGAGCTGGAAGTGGCAGATCTCCAGGGCTGCTCGCGCCACCTCCGCCATGGCCTCTGGCTCCTCCACCAACCGCTGCAGGACGCCGGCTCCCCCTTCTGCCGTCTCGTAAAACAGCAGGGCCCGATGGGATCCCTGGCCAATGGACTCGGCGGCCAGCTCCGTCTCTTCTAGCTCAAAGGTCTCTTCGATCCCCCGCTTGAGGGCGTAGCGCAGGCTGGTTTCTAAAGGTTGGGGATCCCCTAAGCCGGGCTGCGCCAGGCGCACCAGCAGCAGGTTTTGGGTACTGCGCACCGCCAGGCGGATGGACTGCAAGGAGGCTCGGTTGGATAAGCCCGCCCTGCTCCGCTCAAGCTGAGCTCGCGAGGGGACTTCCCCATTTTCAAAGTTGACTGAGAAACCCCGCCCTCCACTTCCCCGCCAGCCGTGGTTGATGCGCAGCAGGGTGGCCGCCGGGGCATAGCGCAACTGCAGCAGGGGGGTTTGTCCGCTCAGCACATCAGCTTCTTGGACGCGGTAGCCAGAGCTTTCGGAAGCAAACTGGAAGAAGGTCTGCAGCTCGTAGCCTTGTCGCCGCCGCTCCTCTTCGTCAGCCGTGATGCGATCCCGCCGCCGCATGCGCACATTGGGCATTTCCAGAAGCTGGGTCAAGAGGCTATTTTGCCCATCGAACGGGGTGCCGCAGACTGGACAGCGATCGAGGGAGGGATCGGCAAAGGCCCCACAGCTAAAACAGAGCTTGTGGCTACTTTTGCGCTCCTCCAGACCGCCGGGCGGCGCCTGGAACGCCACCGCTTCCCACTGGCAGCCTTCGTGGTAGAGGAAGTTGTGGGGAGCAAACTCGCGGATGGCCAAAAAGCGGGGCCGGGCGATGAACTCCCCCTCGCCGCCGCGGGGCACCCAGGCCCGCACGGGTAGGGCCGGAAAGTTGTAGCCGGGCAGAAAGCCTTCGCTGGCCAAGTAGCGGTAGGGGTAGAAGTCGCTTTCCTCCCGCTGGGTGTCGATTTGGAGCAGCAGATTCCGCTGGCGCAGGGCTTCCCGCTGGCGGCGCTCGGCTTCCTGCTGGTCTTTCTTTTCGCGAGTCGTCTGGAGCTGGCGGTTAGCGGCTTCCAACTGCTGGGTGGCAGCCCGATAGAGTTCTCGCCAGCGGTCGAAAGCTCGGTCAAAAGCCTGGGGCGCCTCTTCGATGACCTGCTGGAGCCAGCGGCGGCTAAACCAGCCGCTCTGATCCAGAACCTCTCGATCGGCAGCCAAGAGCGCCTCCACCCGCTCCATCACCTCTTGCCGGGCCGCTTCCCCTAGCTGGATTTGGGCAGCCACCTCTTCCCGCAGGGGCAGCCCCTCGCGATCCAAATCGAGAACTCTTTCCATGGAGTTACCCAGGGGCAGGCGTACCTGGGCCAGCCAAACGGCGTGGATGTGAGCCCGCAGTAGCGCCTCGTTGGTTAAGTCCAGGCGGGGAGGGCGGACACGACCGGCCACCATCTCGGCGCGGCGGCGGAAGTAGTACTGGTCGTGGCTGTTGAAGGCGCCGCAGTAGCTGAGGATTAGCCCCGCCTGCCCCTGGCGACCTGCCCGACCGCTGCGCTGGGCGTAGTTGGCCGGAGTGGGCGGCACGTTGCGCAGATGCACCAGATCCAAATCGGCAATATCGACCCCCAGCTCCAGGGTTGGCGAGCAGACCAAGTAGGGAAGGCGGCGAGCTTGGTCTTCCCCGCGAAAGCGCTTTTCTCGCCACTCCCGCTCTCCCGCTCGAACCACCTGGGCCGTGTGCTCTCTGGCCTCCAGGGATCCCAGCCCTGCTGCCCCGCTCCGATACAGGCGCTGGAAGAAGAGATTGACGGGGCGAGGGGCGGAAGCGTAGCCCTCCTGCTGAGCGCGGCGGGAGTACAAGGGATCCGCAGGCGGCGGCGAGCCATCGCCCAGGCACCAGCGCAGACAGCCAGCGTTGAGCTGGTAGGCTTCCTGGCCATTCTCCCGCCGCAGCAGGTCGTAGCTGACTAGAAGAGAAAGCAGGGATCCCAAAAGCTGGTCGTAGGTTTCCCGGGTTAGCTCAAGGCGCTTGGCAAGAAAGCGTCCGATGGCGCTGCGGGGGCCTAGGCTGAAAGTTGTCCCGTCTTGTCCGTTGCGGCTTTGGCGGACAAAGCAGGTAGCCGTCCGCAGCTCGTCGTACTCTTCTAGGCCCCAAAACTCGTTGAGGTGTTGCTCGGCGCGTCGGCGCAAGTTTCTCTGGAACTCGGTTCTGAGCACAGGCACATCGATGGCCAGTTTGCGCCGAAACTGATCCAGCAGAGCCCGCAGCAGGCGTTCCCGCTCCTCGACGCTGGCCTGGACAAACCAGGGATTGAGGGGGGCCAGGGCCGAGCTCTGGCAAAGCTCCTTGAGGCCGCGGTATTCAATTTTCAACAAGCCCACCTGTTCCAGGTTGGGGTGGGTAACCCGCCAGCCGCGCCGCAGATCCTCGTAGAGGCGGTATTCGGTTAGCTCCGTAAAAGTCCGCCAGACCTCTTGGGCAGCCGGCGACTGGGGATCCAGCAAGGGGTTTTGGGCAATGGCGGCAAGGGTGAGGCCGGCAGCCTGCACCACCTCTGGGGCCACTTCTGCAAAGCCCAGCTCTTGCTTTTTAAGAAGGGCAGCGTAGAGCGAGGCCCGCAAGAGGGCCACGTGGACAAAGTCGTTGAAGTGGCCGGCCTGCAGGGAGGCATCCTGACGGTTGTCGGTAAAGGTAAGCAGCTTGTCCTGGGCTGCCCCCGTTTGAGCAGCATGGCGCAGCAGAGAAGTGGCCAGAATGGTGGTGGCGCTGGAGCGGCCTTCGCTAGAAAGGGAAGCCAGCTTGGCAAACTCCCGCTCCCGTCCACTGTAGTACTCGCCGCAAGCTAGGCAGAGAGAAAAGGGCTGGGGCTGCCACCACAGCTTCTGGGTTCCTGCCTGGGGCACCTCGGAAAAGGAGCCGTCCGGGCGGACCCAGACCGCTTGGGGGACGCGCCTTCTCCAATGGGGCTTGAGCCGGCCTTCAGGGGTGTACCAATCTTCCGGGATCTGTTCCTGCGACCACTCCCCCTCCAGGGGATCCAGACTCAGGTAGCCAGCTTGCTGCTCTTCGCTTTCCTCCACCTCTTCCCCGAGGGGATAGGGCACAAAGCGATCCCCGGACTTGAGGACATGGTAGTAGTCCTGCCCGCACTGGCGGCAGAACTTGACAGGGAAAAAGAGCTTGCCCTCACCGGCCTGCATCTGCCCCTCCAGGGAAAATTGCCGCTTTTCCCGGCTCTCCAGAGTGGCGTAGAGGGTGCGGCCCTGGGAGATAAATTGGTGCAACTTGAAGGCCACCCCCCTGTTGCCGTCTTTGAGGTTGCTGGCGTGGGCGAGGAACTGGCGCAGAGACTCAGCGCAGAACTGGGGATCCCTGTCAACCTGCTTGGCCAGTTGGGCGGCGACCTCAGAAAGCTCCCTGGGCAGGCGGCGCCTGAAGCCGCCATCGGGCGTGGGCTCCAGGCCCAGTTCGTACTCCAGCCAGCGCGTCAGGGGGTGGCGGCGCAGGGTGGCCAGGTCGGCGGGAGGGGGAGAGTCGAGGGCGCTTTTTAGCTCCGCTGCACTAGGAGAGTCACCCTCACTAAAGGGATCCAAGGTTTCCTCGATAACGTGCTCCGCTCTGAAGGGATAGCCAAAGAAGCGGCTGGCAAAGTCGGCCACAATCTGGCGGCGCTCCTGGGCGGTGGCTTCTGGCCGGGAGATCATGGTGGCGCTGGTGCCGATGTGGACAAGGTTTTGGGCGGCGCAGCGCTCCTTGAGGCGTCGCACCAGCATGGCCACATCCGCCCCCTGTCGACCGCGGTAGGTGTGTAGCTCGTCAAAGACCAAAAAGCGCAGTCCACCAGGACTTAAGAAGCGCTGATCCTCAGGGCGAACCAACAGCAGCTCCGCCATCATGTAGTTGGTAAGCAGAATCTGGGGCGGCTTCCGCCGCAGCTCTTCCCGATCGCTTTCGGCAGTTTCCCCGGTGTATTTGGCAAAGCGCAGGGGGAAAGGGCGACCATAGCGGCGCTCGTAGCGTTCGCGCAGGTCTTGCAAAGACTGGTATTGGGAGTTCACCAGGGCATTCATGGGATAGACCACCAGGGCCGTCACCTGGTGCTCGGATCCCTTCTGGCGGATCCAGTTGTCGAGGATGGGCAGGAAGTAGCAGAGGCTCTTGCCGGAGCCGGTGCCACTGGTTACCACGAAACTTTCTCCGGCTAGGGCCTTGGTGATGGCCTCCTCCTGGTGGCGGTAGAGGCGAAAGGGCCTGCCATCCTCAAAGCGGAAGATGTGGGCTGTTTCTTGGGCAATCCGTCCGGCTGCAGCCAACTCGTCAACGGTTGAGCCGTCCTTGTAAGAGGGGCTGAGCTGGACAAGCGGCTCTGGCCAGAGGTGGATCCCTTCTTCTAGCGCTTGGTCTACAAAGGCTTGCGCCCGTGGGTCGGCAACCAGAAAAAACGAGCGGACAAAATCGCGATAGTCGGCCAGGACAGCGGCGTGGAGATCAAAGATCGTGGACATCAAAGCTACTCCACAGGGCCCTCCTAGCCAACCTAAACCCAGTCTGGAAGTGCAGCAAGTATTTTCCTCACCTCCAGTCCCTCTGGGGGAGAGACTTCTGCTGGAGTCAAGTCGCCATCAAGATGAGAGCTTGATCCAGAGCGCAATCTAGAGATAGTCATTGGCACACAAGTGTTGCTCGTGCAAATCTCCCTCCCATTTCAACTTGCTTGCCGCGTAAGTTGCGGATCCCAGCCTGCTTGTGGAGTTGAGCTAGGGTGCGCAGCGCTTTGTGAATCACCTCGCGCTTGGTCTTGAGGCCGGTTACCTGGCGGGCCCACTCGATGAGTTCATCGTCCAGAGCCATGTTGGTGCGTATGGGGATCCGCCTGTGTATAAGAACGCAGTCTTATGCGGATCCTATGCCTAGATTTAGCGGTGCGCCAGCCGCTCCCATGCCTCCAGCACCAAGCGGCGGGTGCGGTATTCGCCAAATTGCCGCATTTCTTTTTCCTTGAGCACGCGGAAGGTCTCGCCGGGGAAGGTGCTGGCAGCCACACGTCTGGCATACCCCGCCGGATCGAGAGGATCTTCCACCTCTTCCCAGGGATCGAGGATGTTTTCTAGCTCACGCTCGGTCAGGTCGGCAGGGTCGAGAATGTAGCGCAGTTGCTTGCGGGTGAGGCCGTAGAGCCGGGCGTAGTAGGCGTCCAGCTCGGCGCGGAGCAC
>NZ_JANSJN010000017.1:0-24495 GCF_047462555.1 Synechococcus sp. B60.1 | reverse complement strand
TCGAGAATGTAGCGCAGTTGCTTGCGGGTGAGGCCGTAGAGCCGGGCGTAGTAGGCGTCCAGCTCGGCGCGGAGCACGGCGCGGCGGTCTTCATCCCAGCGGAAAGGTGGGCAGGGGATACCCTCTCCCCCTTGATCCCCCTCTCCCAAAGCTTTGGGAGAGGGGGTTGGGGGGTGAGGGCCAACCACCGCTCGCAGCGCCTCAAAGCACTCCGTCTCGCCAAGGCGGATGGCTTCGTTCCAGACATCGTCCGCGAAGGGCTTCATGTCCCAGGCGGTGTAGGTCAATTCCAACACCCGTGGCACGATGAAGGCGAGGTCGGCAGGGGTGTAGGCACTCGGCGGGAGGACGGGGAGTTGCTTCATGGTGAAGTATTTCAATGATACTCCACCAATCTTTTGTCTGGCTGCATAATCGAAAGCTATACAATCCATGCAAGCTAGAAGCGCAGCAATCACAAGCGCTTTCTGCTGGGGAAGCATTAGTAGAAATTTGTCACCGTATCCGACGCAGGGGGCTATACTTGCTACGACGGTGCGCTCGTTGGTGGCGTTGGTCACGTCGCGCCAGCCGAGCAGCCAGCCGCGTTTCCACTCGCCCAGGCGAGCTTCGACCTCCTCTGCCGGCACCCAGTACCAGGGCTGCACGACGAAGTGCGGGTCGGCGTGCTGTGCTGCGTCAGGGGTAGGTAGTTGGGTGCTAGAACGCGAATCCACTCCTTCATACGTGCCGTAGCGGTGGTCGTAGTGCCAGAGCATTTTGGCTTCGTAGAGGGGGAGGTAGAGTCCCTCTCCCCCTTGATCCCCCTCTCCCCAAGCTTCGGGAGAGGGGGTTGGGGGGTGAGGGGTTGGATGCTCGTAGGAATGAGTAGCGACATAGTTGGCAATTTCTCGGAGGACTTGTTCCGTCTGGTCCAATACCTGGTCATTGGTAAAGCGCAGAACGGCAAAGCCATGTTTGCGCAGGATTTCCTCCCGCAAACGGTCGCGTTCCTGCTGAGTGGGTTCGCGGTGCACGCCCCCATCTATCTCGATGATTAGACGGGCGTCGTCACAGAAAAAGTCGGCGATGAATTGTCCAATCGGGTGTTGACGACGGAACTTCCGGCCTAACAGCCGACGGTCACGCAAAAATTCCCATAGCAAGCGTTCGGCGGTAGTCGCCTCGCGGCGTAACTGCCGTGCTCTGGCAATCAGTTCCCGGCTGGCTTCAGGCAATTTGTACTCCCCTTCTCCTGCTGGGTGGGAGAAGGAATCCGGGGATGAGGGCCATCCCCCCTCTCCTGCAGTGCGGGAGAGGGGGTTAGGGGGTGAGGGCACAAACACATTCCCCACCAGCCGATACCCCTTCGCCTCCAGCTCCGCGCGAGTGCGGAAGAGGCCGGAGTCGTTGGACATATCGAACATGCGTAGAAAGCGCACGCCCCAGGGGTTGGCCCTCACCCCCGGCCCCTCTCCCCTTGTGGGAGAGGGGGGAGAGTTTTCATTCACTAGCACCGGCACGCGCTGGTAGATAGCCTTTGTCAGCTCGGCATCCTGACGGGTGCGGAAGACGGGCAGGGTGCGGGTGTTGGGATTGATACGGGCCAAGTCCTTCGGTGGCAGATGCAGGAGCTTCGTTGGCTTTCGTATGTCTTCGGGTTTATGGCAGAAAAAGGCGAACTGCATCTCGCGCGCCGGGTCGCCTGCGCCAGATATGGTAAGCAGGCTGAACTTCATGAGTGAAATAACTGCAGGGAAGAGCTTTTCGCGGTTTTCAAAATCAAACAGGCTGACCAATTGCCCCTTTTCCACCAGGTCGGCGAAGAAGAATTGGTTGGTGGCGTCGGTGGCGATGCCAGTTGGCACGATGATACCGGCCCGCCCGCGAGGGTTGAGCAGGGCGCGGACGCGCTCGGCAAACACAGAGTAGGTGTTGATGTCGCCGCGACCGGTATGGGGATATAGCCCACTGCCACGCAGGAAGCGGCTGGTGCTTTCGGCGGCGTGCAAGGCGCGCTGATAGTCTTGCCAGAGGGTGGGGTTGGTGTTGGCGAGTGCTGCAATTAGCCGCCTGCGCGTCGCTGCGTTAGCCGCACGGGCGATGGCGGTATCGCGGCTGGCAAAGAACTCTTCTTCCTGCAACTTGATGCGTTCCCAGGGTGGGTTGCCGAGGATAACATCGAAGCCGCCCTCACTCTCCCAGCCCCCTTCTCCGGGCGAGGGGGGAAGGTGAAACACCTCCGGGAACTCCAGTGGCCAGTGGAAGAAGCGCTGTTCGCAAGCCAGGGCTACGGCGGTGGCCAGAGCGCGGGAGTTGGCTCGATTTTCCAGCCGCTCGCTGACCGCTTTCGTGGTAATGGCCGCCGAGAAGTCCGAGGTCAAGCGCTGGAAAAAGGCCGCCGTCCAAAGGTTGCAGGCTTCTGTCAGTTTCTGGTGTTCTGGGTTTTGACAGTAGCGGGTGTAGAGCTCCTGCTTGCGGCGTACATTGGCTGGCGAGTCGTCCTGGATAGCTTCGAGCTGCTGCCGCTCCTGGCTGAGCTGGGCCACCACCTGGTCGGCCTCAAGCGGCAGAGAAAGCTGGCCTGTTTCCAAATCCCTGCGCTCGGCGCGATTTCGCCCCTTCAGAGAGCGGGCAGCCTCCCTGGAGTCGGCACTTACCAGCTCGAAAGCAGCATCAGGAAGGCCCTTTTCCAGAACCTTTAGATCCAGCACCCCCACCAGCGAGTCGCCACACTTGATGCGGTGATCGAGGAAGGTAAGCGGTTTGCCGGCGCAATGGGCCTCCAGCCAGAGGGCCACGCGGCAGAGTTCCACCGCCAAGGGGTTTTTGTCCACGCCGTAGAGGCAGTGGGCCACCACGTCGCGGATGGCCTCGCGCACAGTCTCGGGGGCGGGCTCCTCTTCGCCGGTGCGAACCTTGGCCAGCTCCTTGCCCAGATGTCGGGCAGCCGCCAAGAGAAAATGCCCAGAGCCACAGGCGGGATCCAGAACCCGCAGCGATAGGATGGCCCGTTCCTTTTCCTCACGGCCGGCTGCAGACTTCAGCCGCTCCTGCAGCACTGGCTCCAGGGCCGAGCGGACAAGTTCTGCCACCAGCTCCGGCGGGGTGTAGTAGGAGCCGGTACTTTTGCGCTCAGAGCCGTAGCCTAAGTCAAAGCAGGGCACACTGCCTGAGGTGTCAATCTGGGGCCGGTAGTCGAGCAGGCTTTCGTAGACGGATCCCAGCTCCTCTACGTCCAAAGCGGCGTAGTTGACCCGGCGCGGCGGCGAGGTCGCGTTCTCTTGGTAGTAGGCCAGGTGCCAGAAGGCCTGCAGCAGATCCCGGTTGCTCAGGCTGCACCCATCCAGCTCCAAAGGGGCAAACAACTCGCCGTTGAGAGGTGCAGCCCCTAGATGCTCTGCCAGCTCCTCCTGGGAAAGCACTCGCCAGAGCACCCGCAGGCTGCACCAGAGATCCTCATGCTCCGTAAAAGCGCTGCGCCACTCCAAAAGTCGCCGCAGCCGACTCACGCCGTAGTGATCCCGGTAGAGGGGGCTGGCGCTAATTAGCCCCCGCTCCTCCGAGACTAAGAGAAACAAAAAGCGGTAGACCAGCCGCAGCAGTTGCCGGTAGAACTCCTCCGGGGTAAGGCAGTTCGATCCTGGAGAACGCAGGTGGGAGTTTTTGGGATGGGCAAGAAAACCCTTGGCCAGGCCCTTGAGGCACTCTTCCACCCCATCCCGCAGCCGCTCGCGGACTCGCCCCCCCTGTTCCAGAGCCTGCTGGTAGTACTTCTCCAGCCAACACTCCCGCGCCTGCTCTGCCTTTTGGGGCAAACGGCTGCGGTGCAGCAGGCGAAACAGGATGGCAAAGTCGTTAAAGCGCTGCTCCTCTAGAATCTGCTGCAGGTCAAACTCCACATAGGCCTGCCGGCGCACAAAGGTGCTGTCCCGCAATAGACGGAGGGTCAGCCCGTTGGTGACGATGCCCCAGAGGTGCTCGCTGCGGTTGAGATACTCCTGCAGCAGTGAGTGAGGGGCTAGCCGCGGCCTGCCAGTGGAAGCCAGCCGCCCCAGCTCCTGGCGTACCCCCACAATGTGCACCGGCGGAGCATCCTCTGCTTCGCCGGCGCGGTGCGAAATGGCAAAGGTAGCACCGTCCAGCTCATAGGCCCGTGGGTTGTAGCGCAGCTCGTAGCCCAGAAAGCTAAGAAAGGGAATAACCCAGGCATCGCGGGTAACCGACGTGGCCGGATCCCCTTCCGGCAGACGGGCCAGCCGGCGGCGGAAAACTTCCCACTGGGTGCGGGCCTCGGCAAAGACGCTGGCAATTTCTTCCGTCAGGCTGCGCTTGTCTTCTAGCCCAAAGTCTTTCGGCTTCTGGCCTGACAGCTCGCCAGCCAAAAGCTGCTCCAGGATGTCCGGCCCCAAGAGGCCCCCTTCAAGGCGTACAGCAGGAAATTGGCTCATCTGGACAGCAGAGGTTGTAGGACAAGAATTCCCAGCAGATCGGGGGGAAACTGCGGCTTAACCTCCAGCCCGCGCACGCGCTGGGAGATGGCCTGTCGGATGCGCTTGTGGGCCTCAGCCAGCTCGCCAGCTCGCTGGAAAATGGCCTCCCGGATCCCTTGCTGAAGGGGGTGTCCTAGACCCCAGTTTTCTGCAGTCGGCGGCCAGGGGCTGAGGCTGTCTAGCACCTGCTGCACCAACTCCTGCTTTTCTACAAGCGGCAGGTTGGCATCTGGCTTGGCTGCGGCCAAAAGCTGGAGCGCTGCCCTACTTTCCAGCCAGCGGGCTTCGCCTCTTTCTAGGCCAACCCCTCCCAGCACCAGCACCTCCTCCGCTAGCAGAGGCTGAGCCAGCGGCTGCTCCACTAGGTAGCGCACCCGCAGCAACAAGAGGGTGGTGAGCGCAGCCACAGCCCGTGTCCGAATGACCCCGCAGCGGGAGACGACGGCCTCTTCAGGCTTATCTAAGGCCTTCTCTAACAAAAAGTGGGCCAGGGCAGCGATGAGGCGGTGGTTGCGGCCAACGTATTCCGCTCCTTCCGGCGTGGGGGAGATGAAGCTAATCCGCCACTGTCCACCCTTGGGCTGGGGCAGGACTGAACGAATGGCCTCCGGCAGGGTTGCCGTGCCCTCCTGGCTGAGGTTGACCCGGAAGACTCCAGACTGCCGGTCAGGGATCACAGCCAGGCCTAGGCGCTGGGCAGCAGTTAGAAAAAATTGCTGCACGGCCTGCGGATCCCCCAGCACAGCGTCTGTGGCCTCCAGTTCCCGCTGCACTTCTTCCGGCTTGAGGGATCGCTGGGCAAAACGGGTGCGGTTGCGCCGCTCCTGCTCAGCAGAGCGATCCCACTGGGCGTGAAACTGGCTCACCTCTGCCATCCCCAGATCCAGCGCCAACTGGCGCTCCCCTGAGCCGGATCCCTGGCGCAGAAAAAGGGCCTCCAGCACCGCCTGGGTAACGCTTTCACTCGCTTCGGGCACAGGCACGTGGGTGCCAAGGGTGCGGCGGATTTCCCGCGCCTTGTCCAGCAGCACCTGCAGCACCGCACCGTCCACAGGGTTATCCCGCCCGAAAAAGCGGACGACCTTGACCCGTTCGGCCCGTTGGCCATAGCGATCCACCCGCCCCTCCCGCTGTTCCAGCCGGTTGGGGTTCCAGGGCAGGTCGTAGTGGATGACGGCTGTAAACTTTTCCTGCAGGTTGATCCCTTCCGAGAGGCAGTCGGTGGCCACCAGCACCCGTGGCTGGTCAACGGCAATTTCCGCAATCTTGGCCTCCCGTTCCTCGTCGCCCATGCGGCCGGTTACGCAGGCTACCTGAGTTGCGGATCCCAGGTGCTGCCGAAGGTGGTCGGCAAGATACCCTGCTGTGGCCACATAGCGGCACCAGAGAATGGGGTGAAAGCCCTCGGCGAGGAGCCGCTTCACCAGCTCGATGGCCCGCGCCAGCTTGGTGTCTTGGTCTACGCCGTGAAGTTGGTGGGCCAGACGGGCAAGCTCCCGCAACCGGCGGCGGTCGCTGTCGGGCAGAGTTTGCTCTGCAGCTTCAAGAGCTGGCAGCGGTAATTCGTCGTCAGTACGCTCTTGTGCCGACTCGAACACCCAGCGGCTAAAGCTCTCCTCAGCCTCTTCTTCCCGAGAGCCTGCGCTGCGATTGGCCAGCGCCGCCAGAGCCGCTGCCGGACTGGACATGACACAGCGCAAAAGAGCCAGCGCCCCCCAGTAGCGTACGCGCCGCCGCCGCTGCTCCATCTGCTGGCCGGTGCGCACCAGCTCCGAGCAGAAGGCATAGGTGCGCTCAAACAGCTCGCGGTAGCAGCGTGAAAGGTCATAGGTCTCATCTTCAGCTTCCCGGGTTGGGAAGCAGGCGGTTTCTTGCCAGGTCTCCTTGATGTCCCGCCGTGTGCGCTGGACAAAGTGACGGGCCAGCTCGATGCGCTGGTTCTCCTTGAGATCCTGAAGGTCCCACTCCTCGAACTCCGGCCGCAGCAGCCCCAGCAACGACCGGAAGGCCTCTGGGATGCCGCTGTGGGGAGTAGCCGTCAGCAGGATTAGGTGGCGGTTGGGCGCTTGGGCAATAGCTCTCAAAAGAGCATGCCGCTCCTGCTGAGCTCTGCCGGAACTGGCCGCTGCCGCCCCGTGCACTTCGTCGGCAATGATCAGCTCAGGACAAAACTGCAGAAATTGAGGGCGGTTGCGCTCCGTTTTAACAAAATCAATGCTGGCCACCTGCACCGGGAAGTATTCGTAGAGATTTTGTCCCGGCGGGGTTTGCCGCTCCAGTTGCCCTACCGTCCCCGACCGGATAACTACCGGCTCGAGGTTAAACTTTTCCGCCAGCTCCCTGGCCCACTGCTCGCACAAGTAAGGCGGGCAGAGGACACAAAAGCGGCGGATCTCGCCGCGATCCAGAAGTTCTCTGGCTATCAGCAGCGCTTCAATGGTCTTGCCCACTCCCACATCATCGGCAATAAATAGCCGCACCGGATCAAGGCGCAGCGCCATGAGCAACGGCACAAACTGGTAGGTTCGTGGCCGGATGGAGATGCGCCCCAGCGAGCGGAAGGGAGTGGCGCCCTCGCGTAAGATAAGGCGCGCTGCCTGCCAGAGGAGATGGGCGGCTGCAGCATCGGCAACTTGGTCGGCGCGGGGCAGCGGGAAGAAGGCCGGCTCGATGCGCTCAAAGGGCAAGGTGCCGCCTATGAGGTTCATCAGTTGTCGGTGAAGGCAAATCGCGTCCTCTGGCGTGCCAGTAAGGGGCCGCAGCACTACCCCTTCTTCGGAATCAGCGGGGAGCACCACCCACTCGCGCTCGCGGCAGCGGACAATCGAACCAGGCTGCATCGATTGGGATCCCTAGAGAGCTTTCTCCATTTGTATGCATCTTTGCCGCTTCCCGGGAAGGACTGGCGAGCTTCTCCGGCTTTTTCAGGAACCCCCACAGCCTGCCTAGGCAGAACTTCTGCCGGCGCTAGGGCCGGCAAAAATTCTACATGTTGGAAAATGGCCTTCTCGCCCAAGCCTTTTGCAGGGATCCTTCCTACCCAAAACGTGGGGTGACGGTAGGATGAAACAGAGCTGGCCCCAAGCACTTCCAGCCGCTTACCCGATGAGCAGCACCCGTTATCCGTTTGAGCGTGTTCGCGACCACTTGCTCTTTCAGTCCTTGGCAGATGCTGAGTGGAAGGCATTGACGGCTGCCCTACTGCCCAGTCGCTTTTCTCCCGGCCAGGTAATCTTCCAAGAAGGGGATCCCAGCAGCGACCTGTACGTAGTTCTCAGCGGGATCGTGGAGCTGCGGCGCCAGTACATGCGCTATCCCGGCGATTACTGGCTGGCAACACTGCATGCTGGGCGCGTGTTTGGAGAACTTTCCTTGCTGACGGGGCGGCGGCGCTCCTTTACCGCAGTGAGCCTAACCGAGGTGCAAACCCTGCGCCTCTCCAGCGAAGGGCTGCTCCTATTGCCCCTGGAAGTCCAGGTGAAGCTTTACCGCGCCTGGACCCAGATCATCGGCGAGCGCCTCTTTTGGCTCGACAGCATGTTCGCAGATCTCCTGGAACAACGGGGGGCGGAAAATGTCGCCTCGGCTATGGCCCTGCTGCAGCAGCGCTATCCTGCTTGAGGAAAAAGAACCCCTGCCGGCAGGCTGGGATCCCTAGAATCAAGGTTCTGGCACTCCTACAAAGAAGCCAAAAATCAAGCGGTGGGATCCCAAATTTTATCTTCAGAATAGCCAGGGCTTGCGGTATTATGTGCTAAGCAGCAGCTCCCGAAGCATTTCAAGCAGCGAGGTTAAGAGCAGTGGTCAGGGTAGCCATCAACGGATTCGGTCGCATCGGTCGCAACTTTTTGCGTTGTTGGCTGGGGCGCTCCCAGTCCAACTTGGATATTGTTGCCATCAACGACACCTCAGACGCTCGCACGGCTGCCCATCTGCTCAAGTACGACTCCATCCTCGGGCCACTGCAAGGGGTGGAAGTGGAGGCTACCGAGGGTGGCCTGCTGGTTAACGGCAAGCACATCCACGCCGTTTCCGATCGCAACCCCAGCAACCTGCCCTGGAAAGAGTGGAAAGTGGATCTTGTTATTGAGGCCACAGGTGTTTTTGTAGACTACCAGGGTGCCTCTAAACACATAGAGGCGGGAGCCAAGAAGGTGATGATCACGGCTCCGGCCAAGGGAGGCGACATCCCTACCTTTGTGTATGGCGTTAACCAACACACCTATGACCCGGTGCGGCACAACATTGTCAGCAACGCCAGTTGCACCACCAACTGCCTTGCCCCGCTCCTCAAGGTGCTGCTGGACAAGTTCGGCGTCCTGCGGGCTACGATGACCACCACCCACAGCTACACCGGCGACCAGCGGATTTTGGATGGTGGCCACCGCGATCTGCGACGGGCGCGGGCGGCGGCGCTGAGCATGGTGCCCACTACCACCGGGGCGGCCAAGGCAGTAGCGCTGGTGATCCCCGAACTGAAGGGCAAGCTGAACGGGGTGGCAGTACGGGTTCCCACGCCCAATGTGTCGCTGGTAGACTTGGTGGTGCAAACAGAGCGGCGTGTGATTGCCGAAGAGGTGAACGCGGCTCTCAAGGAAGCTTCAGAGACCACGATGAAAGGGATCATTGCCTACTCCGATATCCCCTTGGTCTCCATCGACTATCGCGGCCACGACTGCTCGGCGATTGTGGATGCGGAGATGACCAGTGTGCTGGACGGGGATCTGGTGAAGGTGATGGCCTGGTACGACAACGAGTGGGGCTACTCGCAGCGGGTGCTGGATCTGGCTGAATACATGGCTGCTCACTGGGTTGAGTAGGCTGTTGTTTCCTGTCTCAATCCCTCAGAGGCGGAGAGGGAGAATTCGGCAAAAACTTGCCAGCGCTTGCCGTCATGGCTGAGGAGGGTGAGAGCGGAGGCGAGAAAGGATCCCTGGAAAGGGCGACTTTTGAACTCTGGCCAGGCGGTGCGAAACTGGGCCGGGCTGAGATCCCGAAAGGCCACAGTCATGTGGGGGACAAAGGGACGAGCTGGGGTAGGGGCCGGCTCTGGCTTAAGCAGCAGATTCATGTGGCGCTGTGTCTTGGCCTGGAGCTGTTGTAGCTCAGGGGAGGGCTCGACGTGGATATAGATAACCCGTGGCGCGAAGGCACCGAAGCCGCGGAGCTCAACGGCAACCGGAGCCTGCTCCTTGGCAAACTCTCCCAGGGATCCCGTCAGGGCTGGCAGCTCGGCAGTGGGCCACTCGAAAGGAGGCACCAGGGTAATGTGAGGAGGCGAGCGCAGGGCTGCGCGGCTGGCAAATTGCTCGGCAAACTGTTGTTTGATGGCGGTCACTTGCTCCTGCAGGTCTGCCGGGGGTAGGAGGGCGAGAAACAGCCGCTGTTGGGGAGCGTCGTTCACCATTGCCGGACAGGTGAGGGATCTGTATTATCCAGGCTAGGACAGCCCAGCCCTAGACCTCTACCCCATTCCCTAAGGGTCACAGGGTTTGTCGGGATGCCCGGCATCTTCTTTAGCCACTCATATTCTCATATAATTATCTAGCGATTATCTAGTGGCAGTAGGCTAGAGGGATCCTCTATGACCCAGCTTTCCGCTCCCGTTCCCACGCCGGCAACCGTATCTCCAGAGCCTGAGCCGGATCCGATTCCGTCCTACCATTGGCATCTCTTTCTCTGCGCCGACCAGACCAAGCCCAAGTGCTGCGAGAAAGCGGTGGGACTGGAAGCCTGGGAATACCTGAGGCTGCGGATTCAGCAGTTGAACCTAGAGCTGGCGGGCGTAGGCCCTCTGCGCGTCAACCGCACCAAGGCCAACTGCCTGCGGGCCTGCAACTATGGTGTTCCCGGGCCAGTGCTGTTGGTGTACCCCGGTGGGTTTTGGTACCACTCGGCCACGCCCCCGGTGATAGAGCGGGTGCTGCAAGAGCATATCCTGGGCGGGATCCCGGTGGCCGAGTATCTGGTAGCCCAAGATACCCTCAGCGCCCCTGATCCAAAAGAGCGTGGATAGCCTGCACGTACTCTGCCGTCGCCTGTTGCAAATCAGCCTTATCGCTGGAAGCAGGGGGGGGGATCACCTTGCCGATGCGCACCGTGATGGGGCAGAACAGCCGCGGCCAGCGGGATCCCTTGGGCAGCACCTTCTCGGTACCCCAGAGGGCCACGGGGAGCAGAGGTGTCTGGGTGCGCGCTGCCACCAAGGCAGCCCCCAGGTGAGGCTGGGGAATGCGGCCATCGGGGGTGCGGGTGCCGTTGAGAAAGATCCCCACCGCCCATCCCCGCGCCAGGGCTGCTTCCGTGGCTCGCAAGGCAGCGCGGTCAGAGCCGCCTCTCTTGACCGGGTAGGCCCCGTAGAGCCGGATCACCTGCTTCAGCGCTGGCACCCGAAACAGCTCTTCCTTGGCCATGAAGGCTACAGGGCGGCGCACTGCATTGGCCACCAGCGGCGGATCCAAGTGGCTGGCATGGTTGCTGACAATGATCAGGGATCCCTGGCGAGGCACGTTTTCCTGGCCATAGGTGCGGCCAAAATACAGTCCCCGAAACAGTGGATTGACCACTAGCCACTTGAGCAGCCAGTAGGCCAACCAATCCTGGCGGCGATAGCCCATCTGGACGATTTCCCAACTTGGGGGTAGCTCCCTCTTTGAGTGTAGGGGAAAGCGGGGGATCCCCAGCGACTTTGGAGATAGGTTTTCCTGAGACCTTCACTTAGGGTGGGATGCGGTGAGGGCCAGGAGTATGTCACCTCTCCAGATCAGGATCCTCGCCCAAAGCCCGCAACCTTTCCGCCAGACGCTCAGCCCGTTGGCGCTCCTGTTCGGCTCGTTGGCGTTCCAGCTCGGCCCGCTGGTGCTCCCGCTCGGCTCGTTGGCGTTCCAGCTCGGCCCGCTGGCGCTCCCGCTCGGCTCGTTGGTGCTCCAGCTCGGCCCGCTCATCTCCCGTCAACAGCAACTGCCCTTGGGCATCGCACCAGCGCAGCCAGCGGGCTTGTTTCCCCTCGAAAACTCCGTCCCACAGCTTCAGGCCCAGCTCCACCTGTTCCAGCCAGGTCTCGGTCATTTCCGCATAGTGGCGGCCTCGCAGCTCGAAAATGCGCAGCTCCTCTGGCCCCAGCTCGTGGTTGGGATCAAAAACCACGTAGTAGCTGACCCGCATCTGCTCGTAGCGACTGAGCTTGCCCCCTAGCTCGTCGCCTTCGCGGTTGGAGACAATCTCAATCACCACATCCGGCGGCTTGTCAAATTGCCAGAGCAGATAGCAACGGTTCTGCTTCTCCCACCATTGTTCCGGCACCGTGACATCCAGGCTGAGAAAAACATCCGGCACGATGGGAGGCCGGTTAGGGGTGGTGTAGATGCCCACATTGGCTGCTGCCAGGAAGGTTTTGTGGGGCAGAGAGCTGTAGAGTGCCCCCGTCAGGAGACGCTGCTGCTTTTCAGAGGCAAAGTTATCCACCGGGGTATCGTCCTCAGTGACCAGATCAGCGATGTCGGGCAGCAGCAGTTCAGTATCCATGGGCGAAGGCAGTCGGGGATGTCGACATCTTAGCCGTTTCCCCTACTTTTTGCCGCAGAGGACAAGGGCGGCAAAGCTGGCCGCTCTCCAGAAGGGATCCCGCCCGGAGAATGGGGTATCACGGCAAAAGGGATCTCTTTGAGGAAGAACCTTGAACTGTGACGTTTTGGTGATTGGCTGTGGCGTGGTGGGCTGTGCCATCGCCTACGAGCTGTCTTCCGCAGGGCTATCAGTGGTTGGGATCGACGCCAAGGATCCGGCCTCAGGCGCCACGGGCGCGTCACTGGGGGTGTTGATGGGGATCTGCAGCCGCCAGCCGGATGGGGAGGTGGTGCAGTTGCGCCTGAAAAGCCTGGAGCAGTTTGATCCCTTGATTGCCCGGCTGGAAGCGGACTTGGGTCGGAATTTGCCCGTCAATCGGCACGGCATCCTCAAGCTCCTTCGGGAGGAGGAAGTGGACGCTTGGCAAGCAACCCTGGCGGCTCGGCGGCAAGCAGGTTACCGCCTGGAGCTGCTTAGCCCCGGCGAAGTGGGATCCCTGCAGCCGGGCCTGCGCGGCGACCTGGCCGGGGCCCTCTACTCGCCCCAAGATCGGCAGATCCAACCCCGCCTCCTCACGCAGGCGCTTGTGGAAGCAGCCCAGCGTAGAGGCTGCCGCTTTTTCTTTCACCAGCCGGTTCAGAAGATGCAGCGCAGCCTGGATCCTCCCTTTCGCCTGCAGGCAGTTTATACGCCGGCCTTTACCTTCTCGGCAGGCTATGTCGTTCTCGCTGCCGGCCTGGGCAGCTCCCCTTTGGCTGAGGAGCTGGGGTTGCAGATACCGCTGCAGGCTGTCAAGGGCCAGGCCCTGCGGATCAAAGCCGCTGGGATCCCTCTGGGGCCGGTCGTGAGCGCCGCGGATCTGCACCTGGTTCCCCTCGGCGATGGATCCCTGTGGGTGGGGGCAACCGTGGAGTTTCAGGCCACCCAGCCTGAGCCGACGCTGCTGGCCTTACAGGATCTGCTGGCCCACGCCATCCAGCTTTGCCCGGCCCTAGCCGAAGCCACCCTGCTGGAGCACTGGGCCGGCCATCGACCCCGACCGCTGGGGCAGCGTGCCCCCATCCTGGGGCCGGCTCCCGGCTATGTCAATCTTTTTGTTGCCACTGGCCACTACCGCAATGGGGTGTTGCTGGCCCCGATTAGCGCCGCCGTCCTGAGAGATTTGGTGCTGAAAGGGAAAACAGCCCTCTGCGATCTAAGCGCTTTTGCCCCAAGACCTAAACAGGGCTGAGCGGGCCTATCCCCTGAGGGATCCGGACTTATGTCAGAATAGAAGGCTGCCCGGCTCAGGCCGAGCCAGCGTGTGACCTGTCGAGTCCTGCAAAGGAGAAAAGAGCCTTGCCGAAACTTGCCCTAAAAGCTCTCTGGCTGGAAAACGATTTGGCCATTGCCGTGGATCAGGTGGTGGCCAAAAACCGCAGCCCCCTCACCCGCTACTTCTTCTGGCCGCGAGATGACGCCTGGGAACAGCTCAAAGCTGAGCTGGAGAGCAAAACTTGGATCAGCGAGGAAGATCGCATCACTCTGCTCAACCAAGCCACTGAACTGATCAACTACTGGCAAAACGGCGGACGCGAGCGCCCCATCAGCGAAGCCCAAGCCCAGTTTCCCGACATCCTCATCGGTGGCAACGCCTAGCTCTCCCATCCCCGCCAAGGCCGCGACTCCAAACCCAACTCATCTTGCTGGGGATCCCGCTTTTGGGTTAGATTAGCACTCGAGGTTCCAGAGTGCTAACTCTGCACTCGGCCAAGCCGATGGATCGCTGGGGCTCTTCTGGGATCCCACTCTGCCTAGCAGCACTCAGCGCTAAGTAGCCCAGTTGAAATTACGAGGATCGCGGATTCTATGGCCAAGCAGATTCTGTTTAAAGAAGAGGCCCGCAAGGCATTGGAGCAGGGCATCAATCAACTGGCGGATGCAATCAAGGTTACGGTTGGCCCCAAAGGGCGCAACGTTGTTCTGGAGAAGAAGTTTGGCGCTCCCCAGATCGTCAACGACGGGGTCACCATTGCCAAAGAAATTGAGTTGGCGGATCCTTTGGAGAACACCGGTGCCCAGTTGATGCGAGAAGTGGCCACCAAGACCAACGACGTGGCCGGAGACGGCACCACCACAGCCACCATTTTGGCCCAGAGCATGGTGCGGGAAGGGCTGAAGAATATTTCGGCAGGATCCAACCCCGTAGCCTTGCGGCGCGGCATCGAGAAGACCACCGCTTACCTGGTGAAGCAAATTGCCGCCCATGCCAAGCCTGTGGAAGGCCGCAAGACCATCGCCGAGGTGGCTACCATCTCTGCCGGCAACGACCCGGAAGTGGGGGAGATGATTGCCAAAGCCATGGATGCCGTGGGGCGAGATGGGGTGATCACGGTCGAAGAGTCCAAGTCGCTGGAAACCCAATTGGAAGTTGTCGAAGGGATGCAGTTCGACCGCGGCTACATTTCCCCTTATTTTGTGACTGATACGGAGCGGATGGTGGCCGAATACGAAAATGCCTATCTGCTCATCACCAGCAACAAGCTCTCCAGCCTACAAGATCTGGTGCCTGTTCTGGAGCGAGTGGCACGAGAGGGGCGGCCGCTGCTGGTCATTGCGGAAGATGTCGAAGGAGAGGCGCTGGCCACCTTGGTGGTGAACCGCCTGCGGGGGGTGTTGAACGCGGTGGCGGTGAAGGCGCCGGCTTTTGGGGATCGACGCAAGGCCATGTTGGAGGACATTGCCATCCTCACTGGTGGGCAGCTCATCTCCGAAGATATTGGCATCAAACTGGAAAATGTCACCCTAGACATGATGGGGGTGGCCCGCAAGATTACCGTTACCAAAGACAAGACCACCATTGTCACCGATGGCAGCACCAAAGCGGCGGTGGAGAAGCGGGTGGCCCAACTCCGCAAGCAACTGGAGACCACCGATTCCGAGTACGACCGCGAGAAGCTGCAGGAGCGGATCGCCAAGCTGGCCGGTGGGGTGGCGGTGATCAAGGTGGGGGCTGCCACCGAAACGGAGCTCAAGGATCGCAAGCTGCGCATTGAAGATGCCCTCAATGCCACGCGGGCGGCAGTGGAGGAAGGGATTGTCCCCGGTGGCGGGGCAACGCTGCTGCATCTTTCCAAAGGGATCCCGGCCTTTAAGGCCACCTTGAACGCAGAAGAGCAGGTGGGGGCGGACATCGTCTGCCGGGCTTTACAGGCGCCGCTCTATCAGATTGCCCACAATGCTGGCCTGGAGGGGTCTGTGGTGGTGGAAAAGGTTCTGGAGAAGGAGATGCCCTTTGGCTTCGACGCCCTGACCGGAACCTATGTCGATATGTTTGCCCAGGGGATCGTGGATCCGGCTAAGGTGGTGCGCTCGGCGCTGCAAAACGCGGCTTCCATCGCCGCCATGTACCTCACCACTGAAGCCATTGTGGTGGAAAAGCCCGAACCTAAGACGAAAACAGGAACAGGCCGCTCCGGCGGTGCGGGGATGATGTAACTTCCCTGAACCGTGCCCTTGTAGCATAGGCCCCTATCCAGGGGCTTTTTCCTGTTCAGGGCTTTCTCCCGTCTCCGGTCGCAGCAGCGGGAAGGCGATGACATCACGGATGCTAGGGGCGTCGCACAGCAGCATCGCCAGACGGTCGATGCCGATGCCCAGGCCGCCGGTGGGAGGAAGGCCGTACTCCAGGGCGGTGAGGAAGTCCTCGTCGAGAAAGTGGGCCTCTTCGTCTCCGGCTGCCTTCAGGGCCGCCTGGGCCTCCAGCCGCTGCCGTTGGTCTACCGGGTCGGTCAGCTCCGAGTAGGCGTTGGCCGTCTCTCGCCCGACGATAAACAGCTCAAAGCGCTCCGCCAACCCCGGCTTGCTGCGGTGGGGCTTGGTGAGCGGACATACCTCCAGGGGATAGTCCAGAACAAAAGTCGGCTGGCGCAGACGGCTTTCGCAGCAGTGCTCGAAGGCTTTGACCAGCAGCTTGCCAGGGGAGTCCTGGGGGGAGAGATCGGGGATCCCCTGCTCGGCCAGGGCGGGCAAGAGCTCAGCAGTGGATCCCTTTTCCACGTCGATGAAGATGCCGGTGGCCTCTTCCACCAACTCCTGTATCGTCACCCGCCGCCAGGGTGGGGTGAGGTCGATGGCTTCCCCTTGGTAAGTAATTTGCAGGGATCCCCGTACCGCCAGGGCGGCGTTGCAGACCAGGGTTTCGGTCAGCTCCATCATGGTTTGGTAGTCGGCAAAGGCTTGATAGGCCTCTAGCGAGGTGAACTCCGGGTTGTGGCGGGTGGAGATGCCTTCGTTGCGAAAGACCCGCCCAATTTCGTACACCCGCTCGATCCCGCCCACCACCAGCCGCTTCAGGTGTAGCTCGGTGGCGATGCGCAAGTAGAGATCCAGATCCAGGGCGTTGTGGTGGGTGATGAAAGGCCGCGCCTCCGCCCCGCCGGGGATCACCTGCAACACCGGCGTCTCGATCTCCACAAAGCCCTGCTCCTCCAGGGTCTGCCGCAGGGAGCGGACGATCTTGGCCCGGTCGAGCAAGGTTTGCTTCACCTCGGGGTTGACGATGAGATCGACGTAGCGCTGGCGGTAGCGTTTCTCCACATCCCGTAGGCCGTGCCACTTGTCGGGCAGGGGCAGCAGCGCCTTGGTCAGCACCTGGTACTCGTCCACCCGCACCGACAACTCGCCTTTTTCGGTGCGCTTGAGACAGCCCTTGGCTCCCAGCCAGTCGCCCACGTCGAGCAGCTTGTCCAGGTTCTTGAAAGCCAGCTCTCCCATGTGCTCCGTCAGCCGTTGCTTTTCTAGGTAGAGCTGGATGGTGCCGGAGCGATCCTGAAGGGTAAAAAAGGCCAGTTTGCCCATGACCCGCCGCGCCCGGATCCGCCCGGCCACGGCCACCTGCACATCCTCCCGCTCGGCGCCGGGCTCGAGATCGGCAAATTGGGCCTGCAACTCGGCGGCCAGGTGGGTAACCGGGAAAGAATAGGCATAGGGCAGGATCCCTTGCTCCTGCAGATGGCGGGCTTTCTCGAGACGGGCGGCCCGTTGGGCGGCTTCACTGCTGCTGGGGAGAGTGGACATAGAAGTAAAGGGAATAGAGGATTTCAGGAACGGACGGGATCCTTTTTTTACTCTTCCGGCGGCGCGATCCCGTGGGAACGCAGCAGCTCCAAAAGTCTTTCGGCCCGTTGGCGTTCTCTTTCGGCCCGCTGCTGCTCTAGGGCGGCCTTTTCGTCGCCGGTGGGCAAAACTTGGCCCTCTCGGTCACACCAGCGCAGCCATTCCGTGTTGACGCCCTCGAAGGATCCCTGCCAGAGGGTCAAGCCCAGGCCAATCTCCTCCAGCCAAGTGGAATCGAAGGGAACCAGCTCTCCCCCCCGCCGCTGAAAAAGAACCAGCGGGGATCCCTGTAACTCCCGCAGTTGCCGCAAAGGATCGTACACCCCGTAGTAGGCCACCCCAGCGCGGGCATAGTCCCTGAGTTTGCGACCCAGCTCTTCCCCCTCGCGGTTGGAGACAATCTCAATGACCACGTCGGGGGGCTTGCCCATCTCCCAGACGAAGTAGGTGCGATCTTCCTTGCGCTCGAAGCTGGCGGGGGGAGCCACCTCCAGGCTGAGCATGACATCGGGCACCAGCGGCGGCAGCTTGAGGGCGTAGAACAGGCCGACGTTGGCCGTGGCCAAGAAGGGGATCGGCTCGCCGCTGTCTTTGGCCCTGGGCTGGAAGGAAGCGTAGAGGGCGCTGGTGAGCAGGCGCTGCAGCTTCTCTGAGTAGATGCTGTCTACAGGCTGGTCGTCCTCGATTGTCAGGTCGCTGACATCCGGTGGCGGCGGCGGTGGAAACTCCGCTGCTGGTGTCGAGGGCTTGAGGGGGCTAGAAGGTGCAGAAACCATGATGCCGGGATCCCTTGCAGGGTTGCTAGGGGCTGCTCGGTTGTTTGTCGATCAGCCGATATGAAACCATCTCGAGGGTAGCAAAGGCTGCTGGGAAAAGGGTGACCAGAGAGCTTCTCCAATCCCACGCCAGAGACAGAAGCCCAACCCTGGGCTTGCCTCCTTGAGCAGAGCAAGAGACAAAAAATCCTGCCAGACCTCCTCAGCTTTGGCCGGATCCCTTTTGGAGAGCAGCTAGCGCTCTGCTTGGGCGTTCAAGCGGGAGACGATCAGGTACACCACGAAGATAAACAGGGCCACCAACGCCATAGGTCGATCCTTGGTCAGTATCTTTCGCCAGTGTCTGTAGGATAGGGTGCCCACCCGAGCAGGGATCGAGTCGCTGTCCTTGCATAAGACTTTACTATATAACGCTATAGATATGACATTTGCCCGCAGGTTGGTTCTCGGCGGAAGATCGACTGCCGAGCTGGGCCAGTTGGGGATCCCCTCTCACTGGGTAGGCTCGGAGCTGGGCAGAGCCACCAGCAGGGCCTCCAGCAGCCGCTGCACCCGGCTTAGGCGCAGGCCAGCGTCGGCCAAAACAGGGCTGTTGGGGATGATGGCGTGGCGGAACCCCAGCTTGGCGGCTTCCTTGAGGCGCTGCTCCAACTGCGGCACCGGGCGCACCTGCCCCCCCAGGCCCACCTCGCCAATCAAGACCGTGAAGGGATCCACCTGGCGATCCCGGAAGCTGGCGGCCACGGCCACCGCCACCCCCAAGTCGGCAGCCGGCTCGGCCACCTGGATGCCGCCGGCGGAGGCGATGTAGGCGTCGTATTTGGAAAGCGGGATCCCCACCCGTTTTTCCAGCACCGCCAAGATCTGCAGAAAGCGGTTGAGCTCGATGCCGGTGGCGGTGCGGCGGGGGGAGCTGTAGCTGGTGGGGCTGACCAGGGCCTGCACCTCGACCACCAAAGGGCGGGTGCCCTCACAGGCGACGATGGTGGCTGTTCCTGGCGTGGCCTGATCCCGGCTGCTCAAAAAAAGCTGCGAGGGGTTGTCTACTTCCACCAAGCCAGAGGCAGTCATCTCGAAAACGCCGATTTCCTGGGCTGCCCCAAAGCGGTTTTTGACGGCGCGCAGCAGGCGGTGGCTCTGAAAGCGATCCCCCTCGAAGTACAAGACGGTGTCCACTAAGTGCTCCAGCACCTTGGGCCCGGCCAGGGATCCATCTTTGGTGACATGGCCAACGATGAGCAGGGCCACCCCCAGTTTTTTGGCCACCCGCATCAAGAGGCCGGCACATTCCCGCACCTGGGAGACGGATCCCGGCGCTGAGCTGAGCTGCCCCCAGAAGATGGCCTGAATGCTGTCAATGATGGTCACCTGCGGCTGCAGAGCCTGGATCTCGGCCAGAATGGCCTCCAGCTCGGTCTCGGCCAATAGGTAGAGCTGCTCGCTTTCTATCCCCAGCCCCTCCGTCCCGCCGAGGCGATCTGCACGCAGCTTAATCTGCTGGGCCGATTCCTCCCCCGACACGTACAAGACAGGCCCGCCCTTGGCCAGATGAGCAGCAGTCTGCAGCAGCAGAGTGCTTTTGCCAATGCCCGGATCCCCGCCGATCAACACCAGGGATCCCGGCACAATGCCGCCGCCCAACACGCGGTCGAACTCGCCAAAGCCCGAGGAAAAGCGGGGGTGGCGATCCGAGTGGACCTGAGCGAGAGGAAGGGCTGCCTGGGGGATCCCGCTGCCGCGGCTGCGCGGGGGGACAAGACGCTGGGGTGACCCAGACTTGGGAGAGGGGGTGAGAACCACCTCCGTCAGGGTATTCCAGGCGCCACAGTTGTCGCAGCGGCCCAAAAACTTGGGATAGCGCTCGCCGCACTGGCTACACTCCCAGACGGTTTTGGCCTTGGCCATGAGCAGGGATCCCGCCTCTTTCTCAGGATACAAAGACTCGATCCCGCTGGCGCAATCAGGATCTCCGCAAGGGCTCCGACCGGCTGCCGCTAACTGTGGGGCACAGGAACGGCAGGAATGGGCACCTCCGGCAAGACTAGGGATCCGCACTGGCCGTGGTGGCGCAGCAGATGGTCACAGAGCACCAAAGCCACCATCGCCTCCACCATCGGCACCGCCCGCGGCAGCACACAGGGATCGTGGCGCCCCCGCGCCGCCAAGACCGTCTCCTGCCCGTCGAGGGTGACCGTGTTTTGAGGCTGGCGAATGGTGGCGGTGGGCTTGAAGGCCACCCGCAGGACGATATCTTCCCCGTTGCTGATGCCCCCCTGGATGCCGCCGGAGCGGTTGCTGCGGGTGCGCCAGCCGCTGGGGGTCATGTAAAACTCATCGTTGTGCTGCTTGCCCGTCAGGTAGGTGCCGGCAAACCCCGACCCAATCTCAAACCCCTTGCTGGCCGGCAGCGACATCACCGCCTTGGCCAGGTCGGCTTCTAGTTTGTCAAACACGGGGCAGCCCAGCCCGCGGGGCACATTGCGGGCCACGCACTCCACCACTCCCCCGAGAGAATCCCCTTCCCGCGCCGCTGCTTCGATTTTCTCAATCATCGCCGCCGCCGCTTCTGGGTCGGGGCAGCGGACAATGTTGGCCTCCACCTGCTCGGCTGTTACTGAGCTGGGATCCACCTGCGCCTCCACGTCTTTGACCCGCTGCACATAGGCCAGGATCTCCACTCCTGCCGCCAGACGCAGGATCTTCTTGGCAATGGCCCCGGCGGCCACCCGGCCAATGGTCTCCCGCGCCGAGGCCCGTCCTCCCCCCTGCCAGTTGCGGATGCCGTACTTGGCCTGGTAGGTGGCATCAGCATGGGAAGGGCGAAAGGTGGTGGCCATTTCGCGGTAGTCCTGGGGGCGGGCATCCTGGTTGCGCACCAGGATGTGGATGGGCGTGCCCAGCGTAAAGCCCTGGAAAACCCCGGAGAGGATCTCGCAGCGATCCGCCTCCTGGCGCGGTGTGGTGATGGAGCTCTGGCCAGGGCGGCGCCGATCCAGCTCCGCCTGGATGTCGGCCTCGCTTAAGGGCAGCCGCGGCGGGCAGCCGTCCACCACCACCCCCACCGCCCCCCCGTGGGACTCGCCGTAGGTGGTGACGCAAAACAAGACGCCGAAGGAGTTGCCGTTGGCCATGGGATCCCTGGGTTGCCAAGAGGTAGAGAAGCTGCCCGCTCCGTTTGCGCTAGCAGGACAGAGTCCTTGGAGGCCTGAGCGAGCTCTAGGGTTGGGGATAAAAAGCCCCCAAGCGACTGTTTTCTATTCTGCACCAGGGAACTGCCGAGCAGCGCGGTGCAACTGACGGCAGCCGGCGATCCCCCGCAACACCAGGTGGGGATCCCAGTGCAGTTCCCTGTCCAGAAAGCGCAGGTGGGCGTAGAGCAGCTCGCCATCGCCGCCGGTTACTAGCAGGGGCCCCTGGGGAAAGCGGCGCCGCCAGTCGGCGATGAAGTCCTGCAAGCCGGCCAGCAGGGTGTGGAGAATGCCGCTGCGGATGGCAGCCCCCGTGTCCCTAGCCCAGCGGGGGGGCAAGGGATCCGCCGCCTCCCACTCCACTTTGGGCAGGCGGGCGGTGTGGTCGGCCAGTGCCTGTGCCTGCAGCCCTAGGCCGGGCAGGATCGCCCCTCCCACCAGGGATCCCTCCGGGTCAGCCCCCGTCAGGGTTAGGGCGGTGCCGGCGTCGATGACCAGACAGGGCCAGCCGTAGTGGATGCCGGCAGCCCAGACGGCCAGCGCCCGATCCAGCCCCAGGCCGGGGTAGGGATCCCGCAGCGGCACCTGGGAGAGTCCAAGGCAATGCACCCACGGGGATCCCGGCGGCAAAGGGGCAGAGCCAACGGCAGCCAGCCACAGCTCCATCTCTTCCGGCCAGGACAAGGGCCGGTGGGCAGGGAACTGTTCCACCTTGACCAAGGTCTCCCCCACAAACCAGCCCCAGCGCACGTGGGTGTTGCCCAGCACCGCCGCCAGCCACCGGTCGGGTTGGGCCTCAAAACTCATGCAGCAGCTCCGCCTCCACGCGAAACAGCTCCACCGGCTGATCCGCAGGGATCCCGGCCAACCTTTTGGCGGTGGAAAGCTGCCATTCCGTTGTCAGGGCTTCTCCGGGCAGCAACACCGCCCCCCGCGTGCCCGTGCGAATGAACAGGCCCATGCGGGTGGGATCCACCTGCTCCAGCGAGGGGATGGGCACCACCCGTCGCACGATGGCCACCTGGATGGACGCCGACTCCAGCTCCCCAGGTCGCAGGGGCGGATAGCGCCAGTCGCGGGTAACAGCCCCCACCGCTGCCCGGATGGTGGCCCTGGCCAGATCCTCGCCGCCGGGATCCAAGCTGCCCCAACAGCCGCGGGGCCGCCCCTCCCTGGTCACCGTAACAAAAACTCCCGCCGGGCGCCGCCAGTGGGGCGGGATCTCTTCTGGGGCGGGCAGCACCTGGCCAGTGGCGAAGTAGTGGGCGATGGCCTGCCGCGCCAGGGCCGGCAGCGTCTCAGGAAGGGGTGGCGGCTGGCCGGGAGCGGGGATCCCTGTCCCCTTCGCCTCTTCCTCCCTGGGGTCGACCAAGGCGCCTGCCCAGAAAGTCGTGGCCGGGGACGGGATCCCGCCAACGCGCCCGGAAACCTCTGGCTGGGATCCAACCAGCAGCACTAGCCCCGCCCCCAGAAACAAGGTCAGTAGGCCGAGCAGGCGAACGGCAAAGGTGGACATGGGCAGGGATCCCCTTGGCAAGGGAGAGAGGGTTGGCAACCCAACTCTAGGCTAGGCTACGCCCCCGCTGCTGCAGGTACTGGAAAACGGTGTTCAAATCCTTGTCGCCCCGCCCGGAGCAATTGACCACCACCCGCTGCTGGGGGCCAAGCTGCGGCGCCAAAGTCTTCAGGTAGGCCAGGGCATGGGCTGTCTCCAGAGCAGGGATGATCCCTTCCAGGCGCGACAGCAGCAGCAGCGCTTCCACCGCCTCGTCGTCGGTAACCGCGTAGTACTCGGCCCGCCCAATCTCTTTTAGGTAGCTGTGCTCCGGCCCTACGCCAGGGTAATCCAGGCCGGCGCTGATGGAATGGGCCTCCTGCACCTGGCCTTCTTCATCTTGCAACAGGTAGCTCATGGCCCCGTGCAAGACCCCAATGCGACCGCGGCTGAGGGTGGCGGCGTGGCGGGATGTGTGCAAACCCTCCCCGGCAGCCTCAATACCGATGAGCCGCACCTGGGGATCGCGGATAAACTCGTTGAACAGGCCCAGGGCATTGGAGCCGCCGCCCACACAGGCCAGCAACACGTCCGGCAACCCTCCCCATTTCTCCTGACACTGCTGCCGCGTCTCTTGGCCAATGACATCGTGAAAGGCCCGCACCAGCTTCGGGTAGGGGTGGGGCCCGGCCACCGTGCCAATGACGTAGTGGGTGGTCTCCACATGGGTTACCCAGTCGCGGATGGCCTCGGAGAGGGCATCTTTGAGGGTGGCCGTGCCGGCTTCCACCCCGCGCACCTCAGCGCCCAACAGGCGCATCCGCTGCACGTTGGGGGCCTGCCGCTCCATGTCCAGCGCCCCCATGTAGATGACGCATTCCAGGCCGAAGCGGGCGCACACCGTTGCCGTGGCCACCCCATGTTGGCCGGCGCCGGTCTCGGCGATGATCCGCCGCTTGCCCATGCGCACCGCCAGCAGCACTTGGCCGAGGGCGTTGTTGATCTTGTGGGCGCCGGTGTGGTTGAGGTCTTCCCGTTTGAGGTAGATCTGGGGGCCGCCGTAGTGTTCGGTAAGCCGCTGGGCAAAGTAAAGCGGGCTGGGCCGTCCGACAAAATCCCGCAACAAGCTGTGCAACTCGGCGCGAAACTCGGGATCCTGCCAGTGCCGCTCAAAGGCTTCCTCCAGCTCCGTCAGGGCGCTCATCAGGGTTTCCGGTACAAAGCGGCCCCCAAACGGCCCAAACCGGCCCTGGGGATCCGGGCGCACCTGCGGGTCAAGGGGATCCCAAGCAACAGCGTGGGCAGCAGCAAGAGGAGTTGAGGTCATGGCAAATCTGTTGGTGCAGGCTGGGCAGCCGGCAATAGGAGACAGGCCTCCCTATTTTACAAAAGTCGGAAACGCGGGAAGGCGACTATTTGCCGCCCTAGAGGGTGGGATCCCGCCAAAACCGGCTTTGAATAGGGGACTTCCAGGGATCTTTAGGATGAGGCCGTCTGATTTTGGGGAGCGGCCTTTATGGACAAGCATCTGCAAGAGTTGCTCCAGCAAGAAGATCAAAAGCGCATAGACGAAGAACTACGCCGCACCTATGCCCTTTCTCAAAAGTCTCAGGGAGTGGCAATCTTTTTGTCGTTATTGCTGGCTTTTGCAGCCTACATTTATACGCGACGATGGAAAGCGCTGATGGTCTTTTTGGGGTGGTGCATTTTTGTTGGCGTGTTGTTTGGCGACGAAGAAGGAGAAGTTTCTCTCCCTGGACTTTTTCTGGCCTCCACCTGGGCAGCAGTGGACAACTGCGCCGCTATCCAGCGAGCTAGAGAAAAAAATGAACTACCCCACCGCGTAGGCGGGTGGGGTTTCCTCACCCGCTTGACAGCAGAGCTTTTGTCTCTTCTTCTGC
>NZ_JANSJN010000016.1:32070-36167 GCF_047462555.1 Synechococcus sp. B60.1 | reverse complement strand
GCTCGTTGCCGTTCTTGTTCAGCCCTTTGCCGCTCCAGTTCGGCCTCGGTGGGCACCAGCTCTCCAGCAGGCGTGGCCCAGCGAATCCATGTGGTTTCGATGTCCCGAAACCTGCCTTCCCATTTCACCAGGTATAGTCCCAGAACTGCGCTCGGCAGGCGACCTTCTGCATCGACTTCAATCGGCTCATAGTGGTCGCCCCTCAGCCGAAACCCCGCCCAGTCCTCTGGCTCAAACGGGTCAAACCAAAAGTACTCCGGCACCCGGATAATTTGCTCGTAAAGCTGCTTTTTGCTTGTCTTATCATCCTGGGCAGTGCTGGGAGAAAGAAGCTCAATCACCACGTCTGGCCCTTTGCCCTGCTCCCAGATCACCCAGCTTTTGCGCTCGCCCTTGGGCACTCCCAGCACCACAAAATAATCAGGCCCTCGGAAATTGCGGCTGCGGGTCTGCTCCAAGCTGTAGTAGAGGAACATGTTGCCGCTGACAAAGCCATCAGGGCGCTGTTGCAGCCAGGTTTGGGTGACGGAGATGAGCAAGTCCATCTGGCACTTGTGTCGCCAGCTTTCCATAGGTACGCCGTCGTCGTAGGGGAGCTCGTCTTGGGTAGGGGGCCAGTCGGGTAGATTAACCGGATCCGGCACCTCAATAATCGGTTTGGGGTTGGTCATTGCCAGTTCTCCGAGAGGTATTTTGGGCTGGCCAGTTTTCTTTACAAAGTATCGGGATCCACTCCCAGTTCTCGCAACTTTTGGGCCAGGCGCTCCGCCTGTTGCCGTTCCTGCTCAGCCCACTGCCATTCGATCTTCTCAGCTTCTTCTGGTGTGGGCATCAGCTCCCCACTGGGGAAAAAGTACCGCAGTTGCTGGTTAGGAATGCCTAGGCGCAGCCCCAACACCTCGCTCCAGCGCCACCTCTGCTCCGGTGGCTCAATCTCCTCATGCCGTTCCCCCCTCAGTTGCAAGCCCGTAAACTCCTGCGTTTCGGGAGAAAAGTAAAAGTACTCCGGCGTCCTAAAAACCCTTTCGCAAAGCTCCCGCTCTTCATCCCGATCCACCTTGGCTGCCGATTCCGAAAGCGGCTCGATGATCTTCCCACACCACCCAAGAAGGCAGAGAGCGGTTTTCTACCCCTTTGACCAAAAACAGATCCGGGCCGCGCAAGTCTTTGTTTTTGAATTGCTCTCGGCTGTAGTAAACGGTGAGGTTCCAGGCGAGGAAGTAGTCGTTGCGGTCTTGCCAGGGACGATTGAGGCAGCTCACCAGAATCAAAAGCTGCAGGGCGTGGAGGGAGTGTTCCATTTCGGGTTCATCGCTGAGCAGCCCCTGTGCCGAGGGCATGAGCTCCGCCAGTTGCCGGCGGGTGAGGGGAGTGTTTTCTTGGGCTAGGCGGTGGGGGCAAGCAAGCGAATTGGCTATCAGCAGGTTAACCCCTGATCCCCTATCTCCCACTGTTTTGCTCCAACTTGGCTACCCGTGCTTCCAGCTTGCGCAGGGCCCGCTGCAGCTCAGGCAGGTGCCGTTGGACTGCTATGCTCCTACGCCATTCGGCAATGGGTTGGTGGGGGTAGCCGGCTACTGTTTGGCCAGGAGGAATGTCGCTGGTCACCCCTGTCTGGGCGGCCACACGCACGCCATCGCCAATGTGCAGGTGCCCCGCCAAGCCACATTGCCCGCCCAAGATGACGTGGTGGCCCAATTGGGTACTGCCGGCAATGCCCACCTGGGCGACGATCAAGCAGTGGGATCCCGTGCGCACACCGTGGCCAATCTGCACCAGGTTGTCGATCTTGGTGCCGCGGCCAATGCGCGTCTCGCCAACGGCAGCCCGGTCAATGGTGGTGTTGCTGCCCACTTCTACGCCGTCTTCCAGCACCACCCGGCCCGCCTGCGGCATGCGCCGCCAGGATCCATCAGGGAGAGGAATGTGGCCAAAGCCGTCGTCGCCAATCACGGCGCCGCTGTGGATGAGGCAATCGTCGCCAATCTCCGTGCGTTCGTGGATAACGCAGTTAGCCAAAAGCTGACACCGGGATCCAATCCGCACGTGGGGGTAGATGGTTACGTTGGGGTGGATCTGGGTGTAGTTGCCAATTTTCACCCCTTCCATCACCACCACATGCGGCCCAATGGCTACCCCCTCCCCCAACTCCACGCTGGGATCGATCACGGCTGTGGGATGGATCCCGACGGGCAGGCGGTAGGGTTGGTAAAACAGCTCGATGGCCTGGGCAAAGAGCAAGCGCGGATCCCTGCCCCGCAGGCAGGGGATGGGGCGGGGCAAAACTACAGATTCGCCTACGATGACGGCGCTGGCTTGGGTTTGCTCCAGGAGAGGCAGGTAGCGGACCTCGCTGAGGAAGCTCAGCTCGCCTGGGCGAGCTTCTGCCAGGCTGGCCACGCCGTGGATCTCCAGGGTGGGATCCCCCTCGTAGGTGCATCCCAATCTTTGGGCAATCTCCTGTAGCTGCATTAGGGTGGGGGTTCTCTACGATTGCAGCAGCCGCACCTCCATCACGGTGCCGCGCAAGTTGTAGCTAAAAGTCTCCAGCTCCAGGGGAACGCCAACTTTGACGCGGTTATTGCCCAGGACAAAACCATTTTCCGTCCGCTGGCCCCGCCCCCGCAAGGTAAACACCAGATCAAAACGATAGGGCTCGGGGTCAGGCAAGTTTTCAACCCGTCCATCCGGAAAAACTACTGGCACAGTGCGGCTGACATTTTCTATCCGCACCACCTCCACCTGGCCGTAGGGTTGGTTGCGGATGATCAAGTCGGCCTTCTGACCCACTTGAAAGGGTTCCAGGGATCGGCTGCTGACCCCCCGCACGATCATATCCACTTCCACTGGCAGCGTGGGGCCACCCCCTACCTGGACGACGCTGCCCGCCTGCCGCCCTGGGAGAAACAGGACAGCCACAATCGCCGCCACCACAATTGCCAGCGCCCCTAGATCCAGAAGGCTGACCTTTCCCAGAAGACGCCCCCGTTCATCGATGAGCCGCATGGCTCTCTTTTCTCCAATTCACTGCCCTTGATTGTAGGGCACAGCAATAGCAGCTCCTCCGCCCGCAAAGCCGGTTGAGGTTGGATCCACCTCTAGAGGAACTCAGAAGCCCCGCTTGTAGCCGAGGATTAGCTGGGCCTGGGCAAGTAGGGTTGGCCTGAAGATGGAGCTGACGGGAGTCGAACCCGTGTCCGAGATGGTTACTGGGGGTTCACTCCTTCACAGGCTTAGCCTCTCTGACCCTCGAGGCGGGGATCGCCGTTTAGATCCCGGCGACGGGAGGTCTCCGCCTAAGCTTAGTCTCTCCCTCGACGGAGCGGGAGAAGAGAGCTGCACCCGTTGGGGTTATAATCCGCCCACTTAACGGGGTCGTGGGAGGATCCTCGAGCTCAGGGTAATTCTTTACTGAGCCTTAGGCAGCCAGAGCAGCTGCTTTACGAGCAAAAGGTACGACGTTGTTCGCACGTACTGTGTTGAGCCTGGTGGTAACGGGATAAGCTCAAGCCCGACCTGCATCATGAACCCTTGTTCGCCACCCCGTCGAAACCGTTACAGCCCCAGGGTTTGGCTAAACCTAGAATAGCAAAATCCTTGGGGATCTGGCTAGAGCCTCTGTTAATATAACAAAAGTTGTGTTACTCTCTAAGAACTGAAAACTTGGGTCGGTAGCTCAGCGGTAGAGCACTCGGCTTTTAACCGATTGGCCCAGGGTTCGAATCCCTGCCGACCCAGCTTTCGATGCTCTTGCTCCCCCGACCCATCCCAAGCCAGGATTTTTAGTTAGTTAGAAAGGCAGGGGGGAAGGGCGAGGTGGCCGTTCTTTCGTGGCCAGACCTGGGCAAAGAGGGGGAGGTAAAGCTGTTGCTGGCGCCGTCCGTGGAGGAGGCGCTGGCAATTTTGGCGGAAGAGGCTGAAACTCGGGAGACGGTCTTTGTCTCCAAGCTTTGGCACCGAATTCCGGCTCAGGATGTCATCCTTGACGAGTGTCTGCAGGTGCTGGCGGAGGTAGCTTTATCCCTCTGGCCCTATTGGTATGGAGAAAAGTTTGAGCCGGGCAGAACGGCAGAGGCCCAGGTTCTCAATCGCCTCCG
>NZ_JANSJN010000016.1:26754-31970 GCF_047462555.1 Synechococcus sp. B60.1 | reverse complement strand
GCTTTGGCCGCTCACCCTGAATTGGCTTCCGTGAGCTACGGCGCCCTCCAGTTGCCGCTCCCGGAGAGGCGGGAGGAGTTCGACAGCTCGGTGCAGGTGGTGGTGGATTGCAAGGGATCCCCTCACCCCTTTAGCCTAGCAGAGAAGAAGCTAGCCGAGCGGGTGGCAGCGGACCCGCAGCTCAAGGATCTGCTAGAGTTTAACCAAGTGTTACAAAGTGTAACTGGGCAATCCTTTCGAGCAGATCTCCTTTGGCGGGAGGGCAAGGTGGTGGTGGAAGTGGACGGGCCAGAGCACTGCAGCCGAGACCGCTACTACCAGGATCGCCTGCGGGACTACCAACTGCTGATTTCCGGCTACTTGGTGTTGCGGATCCCCAACGATCTGGTGATGAGCGACTGCGAGCGGGCGGTGGAGATGATCCGCAAGGTAATTCAACAGCAACGGAGCCGGCTTTGAGGCGAGTTGGAGAGTGAGAAGATGACCTCTTTGTTGCCCAAGAGCGAAATTTTGCTCTGGAAGCTTCTGCTAACGGGGGAAGAACCGGCCAAGTCCCAGCTGAAGCCAAAGCACAGCGCCAAGGAGCTCAAGCTGCTGGAGGAAAGGGGCCTCATTGAATACAAGACCACAGTTGAAAAGGGAAGGAAAGTAGCTCGGCTTGCACTAACTGACAAGGCCTGGGACTGGGCCTCCACCACACCTCCAACGGCCATTGCCCGTTCCAAGTCACCGGAGGCAGCAGTTGTTTTGCAAAAGGTCTTGGAAATTTTGGTGGACTACGTGCAGCGGGAGAGCGTTCCCTTGGCCCATGTCCTCAAGCCAGCCGGCTCTGGCCAACCTCCTTCCGATTTTGGCCAAGCGAAAGTCGATCCCGCCTTCCTCGAGAAGGTCTTTCAAACTTGTGAGGAGATGGGAGGACGCCACTCCCGGGTTTACCTATCAGATCTGCGCCAAAGATTTCCCCAGGTGCCACGCCAGCAATTGGATCAGGCTCTTGTGGCTTTAGATCGCCAGACCAAGATTGTATTGATGCCTATTGACGATCCCTTATCTATCACTCCCGCAATCGAGGCAGCAGCCATTACCCTCTCCGGCGCCAAAAGATACTTTCTGCGAATTAGGAGTTAAGCATGCAGAGTGCAGAAGAACAACAAAAGGCCCTTGAGGCTCTCAGGGAAGTTGATTTTGATTGGACGGTTCACCTGAAGAAAATCTGGCAGCCACCAGAGTTTGACGTTCCCGATCTTCATCGAGAAGCTAGAGAGCGGCTATTTGAGCGGCTGGAGAAGTTGATCCAATCCCCCCAAAGCGAGTCTCCGCTGGGGATCCCTGTTGTCGGCAGCGGCGGTACTGGGAAGACCCACCTGCTCAGGGTATTGAGACAGCGCTGCTTTGAAAGGGGCGTGGAATTTGTCCTGGTGGACATGACAGATGTGAAAGATTTCTGGAAAACGGTAGTTCAAGGGTACCTTACATCCTTGATGCAGGAAGAGCCAGATGGAAGAAGCCAGTTAAGAAAGGTTCTCGATCAAATCTTCCTGAAAGCCCTGGCCAGCCCTAAGAAGGCAGAAGAGATTGCTAAATTTCCTCCTGACCTCTTGGTCAGAGTTGTCAATCGAGTTCTGCAATGGCTGTTTACTCAAGATAAGAGTAACACACTTAAGTATCAAGACTGTGTGCGGGCCATGATTTTGGCCAACTCTGCCGACTTTGCCATAGCTGCAGCCGGAATTAGCTGGATAGAGGGCCTAGGTGTAGATGATCCGGAGACGAAGCAAAGGTTTGGCTTTGTCTCGCCAGGCTTAACTCCCAGCGAGATCGTCGCGGGGCTTTCTTGGCTCATGAGCCTGCGGGGACCCACTGTAGTTGCTTTGGATCAGCTGGATCCAATCATTATGCAATTTCATATAGCTTCAGAAGAATCAGGGGCAGAAGCAAAGACTACAGAAAACATTGTTCACAGCATTGGGGGCGGTCTTATTGCGCTACGAGATTATCTCTCTCGATCTCTTGTGGTTGTCTCCTGCCTAGAAGACTCTTGGGAAATCCTAGAAAAGACGGTTGTTTCTACGTTTTTAGGTCGCTTTGAGTTCCCTTTGAGGTTAGTGTTTCTTGACTCTGCAGCTACTGCTGAGGCTGTTGTTGTCTCTCGCTTAGAAAAAGCCTATCGCAAGGTTGGCTTTACCCCTCCCTATTCCTCCTACCCCTTTAAGCCGGAGTTTTTTAAAAGCAATGAATTTCTGTCTCCTCGAGAGCTTTTGCGAAAATGCCATGAGCACAGAGAGAGCTGCTTGAAAGAAGGGAAAGTTATCGAGTTAGGAGCCTCCGGTTCTCCTCTTACTACTTCAAGTGCTTCTCTGCAGGAACTGGATCGCGAGTTTGAGAAGTTCAAGCAAGATGCTGATATCTCTCCATATTTACAGGAAAACAAAGACGAGCCATGGAAAGAACTTTTGACTTCTGTATGTCACTTTCTCGTTTGGCAAGAAAAGTTGCCCGCCAGCATCGGTACCCAAATTGAAACGGATTTCCCTGGAGCCAAAAGCTTTTCCCAGATGCATTCTCGTTTGCGCCTAATCTTCCATGAGGCCAACGAGCGAGAAAAGCACCTTTGTCTGATAGCCATCCAGTCAGGTAATCCCAAGGCCTTCCAGGCCCGCTTGGGAGCCGCCAAGACAGCCGCCGGGATCGATCCGGCCCTGCGATCTCGCAAGCTGGTGGTGGTGCGCACCATACCAGTGCCCAGAGGCCCGGTAAGCCAACAATTGTGGCAGAGTTTTCTTGCGGAGGGCGGGATCCACTGGCAGCCCAGCGAAAGGGAAATCAGGGTTCTGCTGGCCCTAGAACAGCTCAAATCCAGGCCCGGTTTTACGGACTGGCTGGCCGAGCGGCAACCCCTTGCCCAACTGGCAGCCGCCGAGCCTGATTCGGCTTTGGCCAAGATCCTCGCCTGGCTGAAGGAAGGGATCCCTGGGCAGGAAACTCCAAAAGGGGATTTCTCACTTTCTAGGGTAGAGAACGGCAGGGCCCCTCAAGCCAAGCAGGACTTGCACCTGCCGAGTTTGTTTGTCGGGCGGCGTTGGGTGGCCAACCGAGAAGGGGAGCCGGTCTTTCTGCCCGTCCCAGAGCTGGTGCGGCACACCGTGATCCTGGCCGGCAGCGGCTCCGGGAAAACGGTGCTTTTGCGACGCATCGTGGAGGAGGCAGCCTTGCAAGGGATCCCTTCCATCGTTATCGATGCTGCCAACGACTTGGCCCGCCTGGGGGATCCCTGGCCTGCTGCCCCCCAAGGCTGGACAGAGGAAGATCAGGCCAAGGCAGAGCGCTACTTTGCCCAAACCGAAGTGGTGATTTGGACCCCTGGGCTGGCAGCAGGTAACCCCCTCACCCTCGCCCCCCTGCCGGACTTTGCTGCGCTGGCTGACGATCCTGAAGAGCTGGATCAGGCCGTCGACATCGCCTGGGGCACCCTTCAGGAAATCGTGGCCCCCGGCAAGACTGTCAGCGACCAACTGAAGCGGGGAGTTCTCAGGGCAGCTTTGAAGTACTTTGCCACCCACCAGCCCGGATCCCTGGCCGAGTTTGCCGAGTTCCTGGCAGATCTGCCCCCAGAAGCAGGAGCCGATATCAGCAAGGCTCCGCAACTGGCCCTGCAGATGGCCAATCTCCTCAAGGCTGCCATGGTCAACAACAAGCTGCTCAGTCAAAGCGGCACGGCGTTGGATCCGGCCAGCCTGTTGGGGCTGGGCGCAGGCTATGGCAAAACCCGCGTGTCGGTCATCAACCTGGTGGGTCTTCCTACCCTGGGCGAACAGCAGCAATTTGTAAACCAACTGGCCATGGCGCTGTTTGCCTGGATCAAGAAAAACCCCGCTCCGCCGGAAGCGCCAGTGCGCGGGCTGTTGGCCATCGACGAGGCCAAAGACTTTGTGCCCTCCCAGGGGACTACCCCCTGCAAGCAGAGCCTGCTGCGCCTAGCCGCCCAAGCGCGCAAATACGGCCTGGGCCTCATTTTTGCCACCCAGGCTCCCAAAAGCATCGACCACAACATTATCGCCAACTGCTCCACCCAGTTCTTTGGCCGGGTTACGTCGCCAGCGGCTATCGAGGTGGTGCGCGAGCAAATTGCCCAGAGGGGAGGAAGCGGCGAGGATGTAGCGATCCTGAAGGTGGGGCAATTCTACCTCTCCTCGCAGGAGCTTCACCCGCCCTGCAAAGTCCAAACTCCCTGGTGCCTGTCTTTCCACGCCCCTACCCCTCTAAGCGAAGCTGAGGTGATCCAGCGCTCTCAAGGCAGCCAATCCTAGCTCCTGCCTGGCGCCCTGCTCTGGAACGGTTGCCCCTTCCCCGAGCTAGTAGTTGGCAAGGATCTGGACGGGAGTTATGCTCCCTTAAGACGTTGGCCGGAAGGGGACAATGGAAGCCGTCAAAAGACCAGTTCGGCGGAACTTAGGGATTTTGGCCTTGCTGGCAATTTGGGCTTGGCTGAGCTGGGGGACACTGGTTTGGTCTGCCCCCTCCTGTAGGGAGCGGGAGCTGCGCTTGCTGCGGCAAATCCTGGCCGCGCTGGGCCGTCCCCAGGTGGTAGTGGAAGAGGTGGCTCTGTTCGATACGGATCAATGTCTGGTTCAGTTGGTATTGGATCGCCGCGGGCTGAGCGGATCCCTGCCGCCGGAGATTGGCCAATTCCACCGCCTGCGGGCCTTGTCCCTCAGTTACAACCAGCTTTCTGGCCCCATCCCCGCCGAGCTGGGGCAACTGAGCGAGTTGGAAAACCTGTTTCTGGACTACAATCAGTTCTCCGGCCCCATTCCGCCGGAGCTAGGGCAACTGCACAAGCTGCGGGGGTTGTTTTTGGATCACAACCAGCTCTCCGGGCCTATTCCTGCCGAGCTGGGGCAGCTCAGCCGCCTAGAAAACCTCAGCCTACAAAACAACCAGCTCAGCGGCGCCATTCCCAGCCAACTGGGCCAGATGAGCTCCCTGAGGGGCCTGTTTTTGGATCGCAACCAACTCTCTGGGCCCATTCCGCCCCAACTGGGGCACCTGCGCCACCTGGAGAATCTGTACCTGTCGGACAACCGCCTCAGCGGATCCCTGCCGCCAGAGCTAGCCCAACTCAAGCAATTACGGGATCTGCGCCTGGCCCGTAACCAGCTCACAGGCGAGCTGCCCGGCTTTTTGGCAGAACTGCCGCGGCTGGAACGGCTCCACAT
>NZ_JANSJN010000016.1:25229-26654 GCF_047462555.1 Synechococcus sp. B60.1 | reverse complement strand
AATCCCGCCCCCATCGTCGTCCACCAAAAAGAGGAGGAGGCGGCCAACCGCGCCTATCAGAGTGTGGTTGAAGCTCTTCGCAACGGATCCCCTCAAAGCTTGGAGCTGACCTGTGACCGCACTGGCAAAAAGGTGTTCCTGCTCACCGGCGAGCTGTGTGGCGTGCAAATGACCACCAAGTCGGGTGGCGCTGGTGCCCCAGGAACGCGTCCCGGCTTTTTGGCGCAGTTGCAGGGTTGAGAGCAGCTCTTCGGGTCTTCGCAAGGGATCCTCATGTCTGAGAGGGGGACAGAGTCCTTTCGCGGTGGCAAGAGGGAGTCCCCGCCGGCCATTCGGGTGGAGGGCCTAACCTTTGCCTGGCCGGAGCGTCCCCCGGTTCTGCGAGAGTGCAGCTTTGTCATTCCCAAAGGCCAGTTGTGGATGCTGCTGGGGCCTAACGGCAGCGGCAAGTCCACCCTATTGCAACTGTTGTCCGGATCCCTCACCCATCCTCAGCCCCTAGCCGGCCACTTGGAGGTGCGCGGGCGGCTGGGCCACGTGTTTCAAAACCCGGATCACCAACTGTTTATGCCGACGGTAGGGGCAGATGTCGCCTTTGGCTTGGGGGCAGAGCCCCTCACGTTGGAAGAGATTGCCGAGCGGGTAGAAACAGCCTTGGAGCAGGTAGGCTTGCGCCACTTGATCCGCCGGCCCATCCACGGCCTCAGCGGCGGACAGAAGCAACGGGTGGCGGTGGCCGGGGCCCTGGCCCGGCACTGTGAAGTTCTGCTGTTGGACGAGCCAACGGCCTTGCTGGATCCCGAGAGCCAGGCGGAGTTGCTGCGCTGCATCCGCCGCCTGGTGGATCAAGAGGGGATCACCGCCCTCTGGGTCACCCATCGGCTGGCCGAGCTGGAATGGGCGGACGGAGTAATTTTCCTCTCCGAAGGACGGGTGCGCTATCAGGGATCCCCAGAGCAGGTGCGGCAACAGCTTGGACAACTGTTTGGCGCCTTCAGGTCTCACTGATCCCGAAGAGATGGCAAAAGGGTGGCTGCAACCCCCTGCGGTCGCTGCTTAGAATAGTAATGTATCCACAGCGCTCGATAGGTCGGCAGCAGGTCATCATCCTGGACTTATCTACCCTGCGGAGTGGCAGGTTTCTGCCTGTTAATCCGTGAGTACGCTAGATCCCTGCGGATCGGCGTTAGCAGGTTATACCTGTGGGCCCCTGGCCCCATCTCGTTGAAAGGAGCTTGAGCATATGGGACTGTCTGAAGTCATTGCCAAAGAGCTGGAAAACGCCCGCAAGATCTGCGATGAGTACGGCGAAGGGGATCCCCACTGCCGTGCTGCTTGGGATGTTGTTGAAGAAGTGCTGGCAGCCCGCAGCCACCAGCCCAAAACTCCCAGCAGCCTTGAGCAGCACTGCGCCGAAAACCCAGA
>NZ_JANSJN010000016.1:16430-25129 GCF_047462555.1 Synechococcus sp. B60.1 | reverse complement strand
GAAGAAGTGCTGGCAGCCCGCAGCCACCAGCCCAAAACTCCCAGCAGCCTTGAGCAGCACTGCGCCGAAAACCCAGATGCCGTTGAGTGCCGGGTTTACGACACCTGATTTCAGGTAACCCCGCCGAGTAAACTTCCCCCGACTTTAGTCGGGGGCTTAGCCATTCCGTCCCGCTGAGGCGAACAGTAGCCCTATAGTTGGCAGGCCAACCACCGCTCTCTAGGCCGGTTGCCCCCAACAGCGCAATTACAAAGGACTCCGTCCCCCTAACGCGAGTGGTAAAAGCTGCCTCCCTTTCCCAGCCACAGGCCGGGTTGACCCAGCAAAAAACCCTTTCCTTCCCGTTGGCCAAGCCACAAACACTGGTGGCAGGTCTGTGAGCGATAGGCAGGCGGCACCACTACAACCTTGACCTCTGCCCTCATTGCCTTGTACTGCACAAACTGCCTCAACAGGTAGAACGCCCCTCGCGCTAGCGGGCCGTAGGCCTCACTATTCGACCGCCGCCGTTCTGTCTGGCTGCACGGCTATTGGTTGACACACCCCCGCTCGCGCCAGCGGGCTGCAGGTCTCTGTCGCATCCAGCTTTGCAGAAGTTTCTCACGGAGAAAGGTTTTGAGCAGAATCAGCTCGCAGCCATTGCCTCATCCACAAGACAAAGGCCGTTCCCAGCAGCACCAGTTGCGGGATCAGCGTCTGCCAAGTGGGATACAGACCCAACCAGCGCAGCTTCGGGATCCCGGATAAGGGGGTCATCGGAAGCCAGCCCGCCACTTGCAAAGCGTGGAGGCCGCTGCCCAGGAACTTAAAGCCCAAGTAAAAAATCAGCAGGCTTAAACCCCGGAAAAAAGCCCCCAAGGGCAGCTTCAGCCCCACCTGCAGCAGCAAAATCGCCATTCCCACCAGCAGCAGGGATCCCAGACCGATCCCCAGCCAGAGATCTTCTGCCGCCAGGGAAGGGGCCAATCCCACATAAAACAACACCGTTTCCGCCCCTTCGCGAAACACCGCTGTAAAGGCCAGGAAAGCGAGGGAAAAGACCTGGCCGGTGGCGAGCGCTGCCTGGGCTTGTTCTTGCACAAAGGTTTGCCAGGAGGCAATGGCAGCCCGCTGGTGCAGCCAGAGGCTGACCGAAAACAGCAAACCTGCCGCCACCAGCCCCGTGATCCCTTCCAGCACCTCTTGGCGGGTGTGGGTCAGCAACTGCTGGAAAAACAACTTCACCAGCAAGGCAAGCATCACCGCTGCCAGCAGACCCATGGATCCTCCCAGCCAAACCCAGCGCTGTTGGGCTGACTGCCCACTTTTGCGCAGAAGGGCCAGCAAAGCCACCAGCACCAAGAGTGCCTCCAGACCCTCCCGCAGCAAGATCGAGGCAGCATCCAAAAAGGTGTAGTCCGACATCAGTTCACCCAGGCAGGCTGCCCAATTCTAGCGTTGCCTGAGAAAAGGCTCAGGTAGTGGTGGGAATGAACTTGAGAGCAGCAGAGTTGATGCAGTAGCGCAAACCCGTTGGTGGGGGACCGTCCCGAAACACGTGTCCCAAGTGTCCCCCGCAGTTGGAGCAGTGAACCTCTGTGCGAGGCACGAACAATTTCCAATCCGTCTTGGTACCGATCACCTGCGGAGCAACCGGCTCCCAGAAACTGGGCCAGCCAGTGCCACTGTCGTATTTGGCTGCCGAGGAAAAGAGCTCCTGCCCACAGCCCGCGCAGACATAGATCCCTGGGGCCTTATTGTCGTAGTAGGCGTTGCGGAAGGGGGGCTCGGTTCCCTCTTGGCGCAGCACGTAGTACTGTTCTTCAGTAAGCAGCTCACGCCACTCGGCGTCGCTCTTGGTTACGGGATAGGTTGGTTGAGCCATTGTCTGTTGCTCTCCTGTTGTTCTCAATTCTAACGCCTCTTCATGTCTTCCTCCCCTCCTCCGGCAGGTAGGGGGAGGCCGGGGTGCTTCTATGAGTTCCATCGGTAACTTCTATCCTCGCCTGGGGGCCTACTCCCGCTACAATGGGCACGGGCAAGGCTGGTCTCGAGATCCTAGACTCTCAACTCTGAGGAAGACGGAGTGCTTTATGTTGCTGGTGGGCTCAGGTGCCAAGTTTGTGCAACAGCTCGAGCAATGCGGGGCTTTGGCCATGTTTGTCACCCCGGAAGGGGGATCCGAAGGGCATTACCTGCGGCGGCTGCGCGGGGCCGGCTACGAGGTAGTCACCCTGTCCAGCAAGGGGATTGGGGATTTGGTCAGTTATCTGACGTCCAGCCATGGGGTGCGGCCTGCCACGCTGGGCAAATCGCAGCGGCGTACCTATTTCTACCCCTCGTTGATCGAGCAGTACCGTGCCACCTTGCCCCCAAAGGCTAAGGGATTGGTGTTTTGGTTTTATGAGGGGCATGTGCTCAGCCGGCAAGAACTCTCCTACCTGGTGAAGCTGAGCCAAGAAGATAAGGGCGTGAAATTTGTGGTGGAGCTGGGTCGAGAGCGGTCAATTCGCTGGCAACCTCTGCAGAGTGCCTGAGGATCTGCCCAGATGCCTCGAAAATTCTTTGCTACCATCTCAAGTAGGCGGCCTGCAGCCCAGACTCCCATCCTGCCGGTGGCTTTCCGTGTCTGTGACCTTGCCGAACGTCTCGCTGCAACAGGGTACTTGGTTTAAGCTAATCTGTGGCGCAAGTTTCCACCACTTGCCGTCGATTCGAGAGCTCTCTTTTCTCTACACGCTGGCCGGTGCCGATTGCATTGACGTTGCCGCCGATCCGGCCATTGTGCAAGCTGCCCAACAAGGGATCCGGCGGGCCCAGGCGGAGGATCCCCAGGTGGGATCCCCCTGGTTGATGGTCAGCGTCAACGACGGCGAAGATGTGCATTTTCGTAAGGCGGTGCTGGTGGATCCCGTCTGTCCTGCCGACTGTCCGCAGCCCTGCCTAGCTGTTTGTCCGCCCCACGCCTTGATTCGGGCAGGCGCTTCCACCCAAGTCCACATCCGGGCAGAGCTCTGTTACGGCTGTGGCCGCTGTGAGCCAGTGTGTCCCCACCAGCGCATTGCCACCCAGGGCTATCAGGTTGCGGCGGCGGAGATCCTGCCGTCCTTGCTAGAGCTGGGGGTTGAGGCGGTGGAAATCCACACCCGTATTGGTCGGCAAAGTCAATTCGCGCAATTGTGGGGATCCCTAAAGCCCTGGCTGCGGCGGCTGCGGGCCGTCTCGATTAGCTTTAACGATGGCCCCGGTTTGGAGGCTTATTTACGGGATCTGCTGGCCTTGATGGATCCCCTGCCGGAGGTGTTGATCTGGCAGGTGGATGGCCGGCCCATGAGTGGAGACATTGGAGCTGGCACCAGCAAGGCCACCCTAAAGTTGGCCCGCAAGGTGTTGGATATGGGCCTGCCTGGCTATGTGCAACTAGCAGGAGGAACCAATGGGCAAACGGTGTCGCTGTTGGATCCCTGTTGGCCGGTGGCGGGTGTGGCCTTCGGCAGCTATGCGCGACAGTTGGTGGCCGCCTATTTGGAGGGGGGATCTGGATTGGCAGGCGGGATCCCATTGGCCAAACAGTTGGTGCAGCAAGTGAAGCGACGAGCGGTGGCCCCCAGACAAACCTGTTTTTCCGGTGTTTAACAACGTTGCTTAACCATGAGTTTCTCAGTACAGCCCTTCAACCCGTCGGCGAATCTGGAAAGTGCTCCGCACCGCCTAAGCAATCGCACCCCTTTTCCTGGCCAAGTCCACTACAACGACGATTTGAACAAGCTTCTGGATGTTCTGCCCGCCCCCATTCGCCAGCGCCTGGAGCAGCATCCCCAGTTGGATCAGTTGGTGGAGGTGGTGCTGGATTTGGGCCGCCGCCCGGAAGCCCGCTTCCCCGGCTTTGCCGATTACCTCTCGGAGGAGGTAGTCACCCGCGCCGACCTGGATCTGGTCATCAGCCAAGTGGGAGAGTTTAGCGGCGACAACCGGGCTGGCATTGCCTCAACTCTGCACCGGATCAGCGCCATTCGCAACCGCCAGGGCACGATCATCGGCCTCACCTGTCGGGTAGGGCGTTGCGTTATCGGCGTCATCAGCATGATCCGCGATTTGGTAGAGCAGGGCCGCTCGATGCTGTTGCTGGGCCGCCCAGGGGTGGGCAAAACCACCGCCCTACGGGAAATTGCCCGCGTGCTGGCGGACGAGCTGCACAAACGGGTCATCATCATCGACACCTCCAACGAAATTGCCGGTGATGGCGACGTGCCCCATCCAGGGATTGGCCGGGCCAGGCGCATGCAGGTGGCCAGCCCGGAGCTGCAGCACAAGGTGATGATCGAGGCGGTGGAAAACCACATGCCGGAAGTGGTGGTGATCGACGAGATTGGCACCGAGTTGGAGGCTCTGGCCTCCCGCACCATTGCCGAACGGGGGGTGCAACTGGTGGCCACTGCCCACGGCAACCGCATCGACAACCTAATCAAAAACCCCACCCTTTCGGATCTCATAGGCGGGATCCAATCCGTCACGCTGGGAGACGAAGAGGCGCGGCGGCGGGGCTGCCAGAAGAGTGTCCTGGAGCGCAAAGCCCCCCCCACGTTTGAGATTGCGGTGGAGATGCTGGAGCGGGATCGCTGGGTCATCCACGAAGATGTGGCGGCCACTGTGGATCGCCTCCTGCGCAACCGCGAGCCACTGGTGCAACTGCGCAGCCTGGACGAACGTGGCCAAGTGGTGATCGAGCGCCCCACCCTGTCTGGCCCCCAGTGGCCCCCCCCTGCCGGCAGCACCCCGTCCCCGACGCGGGAGCGAGGGGGATGGCACCGTTCTGGGCGGATGGAAGCTTTGCCCTTAGAACCCAGCGAGACTCGTTTGCGCCAGCCTGGTGAATCTGGCTCGCCCTCGGCCAAAGGGGCCGTCCCGCCAGCAGCAGCGGGATCCCGTCCTGAGCCGCAAGTTATGGCCAGCCCCAAGGCAGAGTCCAGGTCTGAGGAAGAAGAGGATGCCGACTGGGAGGAACCTGCGGCAGCGGCCCTGGCAGAACGGCAACGGGGCCTGGAGGGGCTGCTGAGGATCTATCCCTACGGGGTTAGTCGCTTCTACCTGGAGCAGGTGATCCAAACTTTGAAGCTGTCGGCGGATGTCACCAAAGACCTGGATGAGGCCGATATTGTTTTGGCGTTGCGATCCCAGGTGCGCAGCCGCTCCAAGATCCAGCAACTGGCCCACGCCCGCCAGATCCCGATTCACACCGTCAAGGCCAATACTCTGATTGCCCTTGCCCGCGCCCTGCGTCACATCCTCAACATCGAAAGCGAGGACGGCTCTGATTCTGACCTGGAGCTGTTCATTCGGGCCAGCTCGGGCGACGAAACGGAAGCCTTGGAGGAGGCCCGCCTGGCGGTGGAGCAGATCGTCATTCCCAAGTCCCAGCCGGTGGAATTGCTGCCCCGCTCCCCTCTAATCCGCAAGCTGCAGCACCAGTTGGTGGAGCACTATCACCTGCGGGCCCAGAGCTTTGGCGAAGAGCCCAACCGCCGCCTGCGCATCTATCCCAACTAGCTCCAGCCAGGGTTCCTCAGGCCAGCAGGGATCCAGCGATCATCCCTGCCAAGAGAATGAAGCCCTGGAGGACGTTTTGGCCGAAGATGGCCATGTAGAGAGTGGGAGGGGGATTGACCTGGTGGAGCTGCCAGGTTTGCCGGCCCCAGAGGGCGGCGGCAACTGCCAAGCTGAGGAAATAGACCGCGTGCAACTGCAGGCTGATCCCCACCCCTAAGAGGGCAAGGGCGGCGCCCAAGAAAAATAGCCCCACCGCCGTCGGCGTCTGTCGCCCAAAAAAGCGGGCGCTGGAGTGGATCCCGGCCCGCTCGTCGTCCTCCCGATCCGATAGGGCATAGACCGTATCAAACCCTAACGTCCACAACACCGTGGCCAGCCACAGCCAGCCCAGCCCCTCCTCCCACAGGGGCTTCTGGGGATCCTGGCCGCTCACCGCCGTCCAACTGATGAGCACGGCAAATCCCCAAGCCAGGGCTAGCACCAGTTGGGGCACCGGGAACACCCGCTTGGCCCCCGGATAGAGCAGGATCACCGGCACCGCCGCCACGCAGAGGGCAAAGCTGACCGGGTTGAGAAAAAGCGCCAGCCCCGCCGCACAGGCCAAGGTCAGCAGCGCCATCACGATGCCGACGGCAACGGTCAATTCGCGGCTGGCCAGGGGGCGGTTGCGGGTGCGCTCCACCAAGGGATCCAAATCCCGATCCCAGAGGTCGTTGATCACACAGCCTGCCCCGCTGGTGGCTAAGCTGCCCAAAACCAGGATCCCAACCAGCGGCCAAGGCGGCGTTCCCCGTCCGGCCAGAAAAGCCCCCCACAAAGCCGGGATCATCAAAATCAACCGCCCTGCCGGCTTGTGCCAGCGCAACAGCCGTAAAATCGCTCCGCCAGTGGCCCAGAGGGCAGAAGGAGGGGCAGACATAGCCAGATCAAAAGAGGGCCAGTTGCCAAGGGGAATGGGGCTCCGCACCGATCTTAAATCATCCTGAACTGCCCTACCCTGGAACCCTTGTCGCCTCCCTCGCCGTCTTTCCTTTTTGGCCAGCATTTGGCTCCTCTTTTCCCCCTATTGGCCAGCCTGAGAAGTTTGATATCCTAGCGGGGGGCTGCTGTTGAGGATGATGAACTTTGCTCCTTTTCCTCTGTGAGGCCGTTCGCGCAAACGAGACGGAGTCTGCCATGCAAGCAACCCTTTCCATGACCAGTCAACTTCCCCAAGTTCAAGTCAAGGAAGCTTCTCCCCTGCTGGAGACTCTGCTAGTGGTGGATGATGAGGACGCAATTCGAGAAACCGTTGCCCTTGCCCTTGAAGAACAAGGATACCGAGTTTTGCAAGCAGTGGACGGTCGAGAAGCGCTAGAGCTGGTGCATACAGCCGAGCGGCTGGACTTGATGATCCTCGATCTAATGCTGCCCAGTTTGAATGGCTTGGATCTATGCCGTCTGTTGCGTAGGGAGGGTAACACCCTCCCCATTTTGATGCTGACAGCCAAAAGCAGCGAGACCGACCGGGTGATGGGCCTGGAGCTGGGGGCCGACGACTACCTAACTAAGCCTTTTGGGATGCGGGAGCTGATTGCCCGCTGTCGCTCCGTGTTGCGCCGTCGGCAGCAGGCCTACGCCAGCGAGGCCATGGTGCTCCGCTACGGGGATATTTGCATGTTTACCCAGGAGTGCCGGGTGTTGGTGCGGGGGGTGGAGGTGAGTCTCTCGCCCAAGGAGTTTCGCCTGTTGGAGCTGTTCATGTCCAATCCCCGCCGCGTTTGGACGCGGGAACAGCTTCTGGAGCGGGTTTGGGGATCCGACTTCATGGGCGACAGCAAGACCGTGGATGTCCACATCCGCTGGCTGCGGGAAAAGCTGGAGGTGGATCCCAGCAACCCAGAGTATTTGGTGACAGTGCGCGGATTCGGCTATCGCTTCGGCTAGGTTTGGGAGCTTCTCTCGCGCCAGCGGCGGGCAAAGGAAAGGGCTTCGGCGCGGGTTTGGATCTGACCCGAAGCCTGGGCTTCCTGGAGATCTTGCAATAACTGGCCCACCCAAGGTCCGGGTTTAGCACCCAAGCTGTGCAGCAGGTCGCGGCCATCCAGCAAGGGCACCAAATGGGCCAGGGGATCCTGGGGATCTTCGTAGCGCTGCAGCCAGGACTCTATCTTTTGGGGGCTGCTGCCGGTCGCTGCCGCCAGCAGGGCTAGGCCGCCGAAGAGGGATCCCGCCTGGTGATAGAGCCGCCACTGTTGGCTGGGTGAGGGGGAGTGGGTTAGGAGCGGCTGGAACTGGGGCAGAAGCTGGTGCAGCTTTTGAATGGCCCGCATCTCTGCCCGGCTGAAGCGCAGCCGTTCCAGCTCAGCTTCCACCGTCTCGGCGGGGGTGCCCGCCGGATCCCACAGTAGGGCTGCCACCACCGTTGCCAAGAGGGCGCTGCGCCGATCCGCCAAAGGCTGGGCCAGCTCCGCCAGCGTGCGGGGGTACTGGAGCTGCCAGATCTCAGCCCATTGCCACACTGCCTGAGCCTGGGCAAAGCCGCAGCTCTGGGGCGTTAGGCGGGGCAGCCAAGCCACCAGCAACCCTGCCGCCACTGCCGCTTGCAGGTGGGCCAGGCCCGGGATCCCCGTCTCCAACAAGGTCACCACCTCGGCCCGCACCCGTTCTGCCGCCACATTGGCCACAAGGGGGGCCCGCTGGCGAATCGCCTCTGCCGTGGCCGGATCCAGCGCAAACCCCAGCTGAGCTGCCTGGCGATAGGCCCGCAACAGCCGCACTGGATCGGCGCTGAGGTTGTCGGGGTGAACCATACGCAGCCACCCTTGCTCAATGTCTGCCCGACCGCCTGTAGGATCCAACAGTTGCCCCTCTTGCAGCGCCAGGGCGAGGGCGTTGCAGGTGAAGTCCCGCTGGCGCAGATCTGCCTCTGGCGTGGGGCCCACCTGCAGGGCTACGTCCACCGTCGCCGCCGTGGGAGGAGAAGCCCTTCCTTGGCCCAGCACAATGCGGGCAATCTGTCGCTCCGCATCCAGCACCACAAAGCCAGCCTTCAGCCGCCGTGCCACCCCCGCCGCCCACCCCACGGGATCGGCTGGACACATTAAGTCCAGATCCAACGGCCCCTTGGGGTCGCTAGGCTGGCCCCGCAGCCAAGCTAGGTAGGCATCCCGCAGGGATCCCCCCACCCAGTA
>NZ_JANSJN010000016.1:14075-16330 GCF_047462555.1 Synechococcus sp. B60.1 | reverse complement strand
CGCCAGATGAGCCGGACACAGGCCTCCATCTCCTGCTGGTAGGGATCCCCGGCCTGGGTGACATAGCTTTCGGGAATGCCGTGGGCGCTAAAGAGCACGTGAACGCTTGCTGGATCTGCAAACGCATCCAACTGCTGCCGGATGGCCCTAGCCATGGCCTGGACATATTGGGGCTGATCGTACCAAGAGCAGATCTGGCGGCGCTCGATGCGAGCCAGCTCCGGATCCTCGGCCCAGAGGTGATCCAGGAGTTTGAAGCTGGAGCCGGTCGTGCTGATGGAATACTGCGGGTACAGGGGCAGCACCACCAGGCGGGTAATCCCGTCCGACTTGATCTGCTGCACCACGGACTCGATCAGCGGGTGCCAGTAGCGCATGGCCACATACACCGGCACATCGTAGCCCTCCGCCACCAGTTGGGCCTGCAGCTTTTGCGCCTGTTCAGCGGTGATGCGCCGCAGGGGGGATCCGCCCCCAATAGCCGCGTAGTTGCGCCGGGATTTGGGAGCTCGCAGCGTGGAGATAGCCCAGGCAAACGCCCCCTGCAAAAACGGAAAGGGTAGACGGATTAGCTCCGGATCGGCAAAGAGGTTGTAGAGAAAGGGCTGCACATCAGCCTGGGTCTCTGGTCCCCCCAAGTTCAGCAGGAGCACGCCGCTTTTGGACATAACAAAGCTCAATATCCTTCTCTATCCACTGTAGGCGGTCTTATCCCACCTCCGGAAAGTGGCCTTAAGTTTTTTGCAGCCCTTCTCATTAGTCCAACCCAACAGCCAAAAAGGGGATCCCAACTCACACTGGGATCCCTGCCGGCAGCACACCCTCCTTCCAGAGGATTTAGAACTCTCGACCGCGGTAGACCCGCTGCAGCGCCAGCTTGACGGGATAACGATCGAGATCGGCCAAGTTCAACTTCAGACGCAGCGTATTGAGCAGCCTCCAGTAGGGGGGCACAAAGACTCGTTCGGTGCCCAGTTCGGGGAAGGGCTCGCCCGCTGCTGTTTCCACCCAGCAGCCGCGGTAGCGAACCGGCTGAGCTCCCCTGTGAAGGGCGCGGAGAGGGTGGCCGGGATCGACCGTCAAGCCGCGAAACTGGATTGCCCCTGGACGAGAAGCTTGCCGGTAGCACAGGTAACGGGCCCAAAGCTGGGCCAGCCCCTCCGGCAAAGTCTCAGGACGAACGTGGAAGCGCTCCGGCAGCAGGCGGTCGTTGAAAAAGCCGACAAGTGCAGACCAAGCTTGCCAGAGAAAAGCTCCCAAGAGGCGAGCAGAGAGAGATGGCAAGATCTTCATGGCAGAGGCCAAAAATCACTGTGGGTGGGAATTGCTGTCGATTATATCAACCCCGATCCTGCAAGATGCTCATCCTAAACAGTTTCCCTCTCACTGGGAAGCAGAGGCGGGCTTGCGGCTAAGCGCGTTGAGCCAGCCAACTTCATCGACTACAATAAGCGCAATGCTTAGGTGCCGTTTAATAAATTCTGAAAGCGCACCAACAAGCAGACTCCAGAACCACTGCACTAAGGGGATCGACGGATTATGACCCGGCGCGGCAACATCACTCCCATGGATCGGCTGTGGGGATCCCTTCCCTACCTTTTGCCGTTGGTATCGGCTCTGCCCTTCGGCTTTGTGCCCTCTGGCTTGTTTCAATCTCTGCCAGGTTTGATCCCCATTTTTAGTCCGCTGCTGCGTTTGCTGCCTCTGGCCACCGGCTGGCTGGGCATGGGGCTGTTTTTTGCCCTACTCTTTTTCGTAATCCGCAACGGCCGCGTCGCCCATTTTGTTCGCTTCAACACGATGCAGGCGCTGCTGCTCAACATTGCCCTGTTTTTGGTGCAAGTGTTGATGCAGGTGTTCGCTATGCTCTTTGGCAGCCTTGGTTTGGCAGCGCTTGTTAGCATTTTGGCCACCACTGCCCTGCTTGGGGTAATCGCCGTCACCCTTTATGCTTGGGTGCAGAACGTGCGCGGTCACTATGCCGAGGTGCCGGTGCTCTCCGATGCCGCCTATGCTTGGATTCGCTACTAACAGTTCTCAAGTTGAGGGCTTGGTTGCTGATTTGACGACTTCACTGGAGCCTGAGCCGGCTGTTGCAGCTTTCAAGGATTGCAGGAGGCTGGGGTGCCGTCGGATTTGACCTCTGATGTTGGCCCAACCCTCACCCACCTGGACGCTTCCGGTCGGGTACAGAGGGTGGAAGTGGGACATCAGCCCCTGGCTGCCCGTTTGGCCACTGCCCAAGGGCAGGTACG
>NZ_JANSJN010000016.1:6389-13975 GCF_047462555.1 Synechococcus sp. B60.1 | reverse complement strand
TTGGAAAAGGCGATGGTGATCGAGAATATCCGCCTGTTGCGCAAGTATGGGGGAAGTTCCGGGCCTTCTGGGTTCGATCAGAATAGACCGTCCCAGTGAGATGTTGAAGAGGTTGCACCAACCGGGAGGGCTTATCGGGATCGCGCTGCTGGCCGGGGTGCTGGCACTGCTCTGGCCAATGCTGCAGCGGGGCTACCCCATCACCCATTCCACCCACTTCAATCTCAATTGGGCCTTCCAGTATCAGCGCCAGTTTTTCGGCGGGCAGTTTTACCCCCGCTGGCTGGAGTATTCCAACTTTGGCTATGGCAACCCCACCTTTGCCTTCTATCCGCCCCTGTGTATGGTGGCCACCCTGCCCTTTCGAGCCCTGGGGCTGGACATGCTCGGCTCTTTGGTGGCCAGCATGGGCCTAGCGATGGCGGTCTTTGGGCTGGGGCTGTACCTTCTGCTGCGGCAGGTGCTTCCTTGGGCTTTGGCGTTGGTCTTGGCCCTGCTGAGCATGGCCGGCCCCTACTGGCTGGTGGATATCTACCAACGGGGAGCCATAGGGGAAGTGTGGGCCATTGCCGTCTCCCCCTGGGTTTTCTGGGCCTCGCTGCAGACGATCTGCCGGTTGCAGGCCCTTTGGCCGGTTGCGGCTTTGGCCCTGAGCTACGGCCTGCTGGCGCTGTCCCACCTGCCCACCTTGCTGGTGTTGACCCTGATTTGGCTGCCTCTGCCTTGGGTGGTGGGGGGAAGGGATCCCTTCTGGCCCAGGGTGGGGCGCTGCTACCTGGGGTTTGGGCTGGGGCTGGGGTGGACGGCGTTTTATCTGCTGTCGGCCTTCTGGGATCAGCGGCATGTCCAGGTGGATTTTGTCAACTTTACCGAGGAGTATACGCCCCACCATCGCCTGATGGTGAGCGGGCTCATGCAGCTGAAGCCGCGCTGGACAGAGCACTGGTTTGAGAGCAACCTGGTGGGGTACTGGGTTTGGATGGCGGCGGTTCTGGGAGGGGTTGGGATCCTGGTTTTTCTAGAATGGCTGGCCCGCCGGTCGGGGAGGAGTTTCTCCTGCCAGGAAAGTGGTGCTGCCGAATCTCTTGCCAGAGCCACCCTGCTCTACAGCTTGGGAGCCAGCCTGGTGGCGCTGCTGATGATGACGGATCTGCTGGCTTGGCTCTACGAGTGGGTTTTGCCCCTGCGGCGGATTCAGTTCTCCTGGCGCTGGATGGCGGTGACGGCGGTAACCGTGCCTTGGCTAGTGGGATCTCTAGCTGGGTGGGGATGGGGGCACAAGCGCTGGCGGCTCCCTTTGCTGGTGGGGCTCGGCCTGGCCATGGCAGTCCAAACCTGGCAGGGCTTGCAACTGGTGTCCAAAGCCGGCTTTGATCCGCCGCTTGTCCAAACTTTTCAAGAACTCGCTGCAGCCAAGCAGTTCCCCAACGAGCCCCAGGAGCGGCCGGGCATTGCTTTCTTGCACATGCACTGGCGCTTTCCCGATGGGCTGGCGCTGGTGGATGCGCTGGAATACCGGCCCCGCCAGGTGACGCTGCCCATGCCGCCCCCACAGGTGGATCCGCTGCTGCAGTGGCAAGGCGAGGTAGAGGATCCGGCGGCGCGGCTCCAGGTGGAAGAGTGGCGCTACGGCTACCGTCGCTTTCGGGCGCTTAACCCCACCGGTCAGGAGCAAGCTGTAGTCTTGCGCACGTTTTACTACCCCGCTTGGCGGGTACAAATTGATGGATGGTTCAGAGCTGCTGAATACAACGAGCCAGGGCTGTTGCAAGTGCGGATCCCGCCGGGGGAGCACCGCGTGGAGGTGCGCTACTTGGGCACGGCGGCGGACTGGCTGGGCTGGATCCTGACCGGCGTGGCAGGAGTGCTGCTGGTGGAGCTGCGGCGGCTGCTCCGTCTGTTGGGGTTGAGGACAACAGAGGAGGCAACACCATGTTGAGTCGCGTGGCCGATTCCATCTACTGGCTCAACCGCTACGTGGAGCGGGCCGAGAACATTGCCCGTTTTATCGATGTCAACCTAAACCTCATCCTCGACTCACCTAGTGGCACAGCTCAGCAATGGGATCCCATCATCTCCACCACTGGGGATCAGGAGCTGTTTTACCAGCGCTACGGCCAGGCGACCCAGGAAACGGTGATCCAGTTTCTGGCTTTTGATAGGGATTATCCCAACTCGATTTTTTCCTGCTTGCGGCTGGCACGGGAAAATGCCCGTTCTGTGCGGGAGATCATTTCTTCGGAAATGTGGGAGCGGGTGAATCGCTTCTACTTAATGGTGAAGGAAGCTGCTCAACAGTGGCCGCATCTGAGCCAGCTCCACGATTTCTTCACGGAAGTCAAGCTGGCCAGCCATCTCTTTGCTGGGGTGATGGATGCCACCATGACCCACGGGGAGGGGTGGCACTTTGGACAAATCGGCCGCCTTTTGGAACGGGCCGACAAAACGGCTCGCATTCTGGATGTTAAGTATTTTATTTTGCTGCCTTCTGTACAGGATGTGGGCACGCCCCTGGATGAATTGCAGTGGATTGCTCTCCTAAAGTCGGCCAGCGCTTATGAAATGTATCGAAAATACAGCCGCCAACACCGCATTAACCCTAGAGAGGTGGCCTCTTTCCTGATTTTGGATCGGCAATTTCCCCGCTCCATTCAGTTTTGTCTCATTCACGCCGATCGCTCCCTACACCAGATTACTGGAACCCCTGCTGATACTTGGCGGGATCCCAGTGAGCGGGCTTTGGGACGGCTGCGCTCTGAGCTGGATTATCTCACCATTGACGATATTATGGAGCAGGGCTTACACGAATTTCTCGACAAGTTGCAATTGCAAATGAATTACGTTGGCGATTGCATCTACGAAAGTTTCTTTGCCATTCGCCCTTTGCAGACGGCTGACCCCCCTCTGCTCCTGCAGCGCCAAGCTTAGCTGAAACCCCTCACCCCCAGCCCCTCTTCCAAAGGGATAGCCCAAGCGCTCCGCGCCGCTCACGCGACCACCCCCAGCCCCTCTCCCTTTGGGAGAGGGGGGTTAATCTCTTTCACGGCTGTTGTATGCTTGCATCTGGTCAGCTGCCGGGGCAAAGGCGGTGCAGAGCACTGGGGAAGCCGGGAATTGCCGCACCGTTACTGGCGGTAGGATTGATGGAAGTTGTTGCTGGTTGGAGAGTGGGGTTGGAGCAGCAGCCGCGAGGGATCGACCAGGCAGCCTTTGTGGCCGCCAATGCCACGCTGATTGGTGATGTGCAGCTCTCGGAAGGGGTGAGCATCTGGTACGGGGCCATTTTGCGAGGGGATCTGTCGCCGATTGTGATTGGCCGCCGCAGCAACATTCAAGACGGGGCGATCCTGCACGGGGATCCGGAGCAGCCGACCTGCATCGGCGAGGAGGTCACTGTCGGCCATCGGGCCGTCATCCACAGCGCCCACATCGAGGCGGGATCCCTGGTGGGGATTGGGGCCGTCATCCTCAATAGAGTCACCATCGGGGCGGGCAGCATGGTCGGGGCTGGAGCGGTGGTCACCCGCTCGCTGCCGCCCCGCTCTTTGGCAGTCGGGATCCCGGCCAAGGTCATCCGCACCCTGACAGACCAAGAGGTGGAGCAGTTGCGCCGCCACGCCGAGCACTATGTGGATTTGGCGCTGCAACACGCCCGTCGTTTCGCCAGATGGCCGGGCCCTGCTGCTCCGGCCTAAGCCTACCCCTCAGCAGCGGGGATCCCCGCAGAGCACCCAGGTATCTTTGCTGCCGCCCCCTTGGGAGGAGTTGACCACTAGGGATCCCTTTTTGAGGGCCACGCGGGTTAGGCCGCCGGGATGAACGTAGATCTCTTTGCCGTAGAGAATGTAGGGCCGCAGATCCACATGGCAGGGCTCCAGCCTCAGCCCCTCTCCCCAATCCACGAGGGTGGGCACGCGGGAAAGACACACGACGGGCTGGGCGATGTAGTTGCGGGGCTGGGCGCGGATTTTCTCGGCAAAAGCGGCCCGCTCCTCCGGTGTGGCCCGCGGTCCCATCAGCATGCCGTAACCGCCCGACTCATTGGCCGCCTTCACCACCAACTTGTCCAGGTTCTCCAGCACATAAGCTTGATCCTTGGGATCCCAACACAAGTAGGTGGGCACATTGGGCAAAATCGCTTCTTCTCCCAGGTAGTAGCGGATCATCTGGGGCACATAGGCGTAGATGACCTTATCGTCTGCCACTCCTGTCCCCAAGGCATTGGCAATTGCCAGCCGACCCGAGCGATAGACCTCAAACAGGCCGGGTACCCCCAAGAGGGAATCGGGGCGAAAGACCAGCGGATCGATGAAGTCATCGTCGATGCGGCGGTAGATTACATCCACCCGTTGCAGGCCCTTGGTGGTGCGCATCTGCAAATAGCCATCGGCCACCACCAAATCCCGTCCTTCCACCAGCTCCACCCCCATCTGCTGGGCCAGAAAAGAATGCTCGAAGTAGGCGGAGTTGTAGATGCCGGGGGTGAGCACCACCACTGTCGGGTTGGCCAGGTGCGGCGGCGTCAGATTGAGGAGGGTATCCAACAAGTGGCTGGGGTAGTCGTCCACCGGGCGGATCCCCATCGTGTTAAACAGCGAGGGAAAGGTGCTTTTCATCACCCGCCGGTTTTCCAGCACATAGGAAATGCCCGAGGGGCAGCGCAGGTTGTCTTCCAGCACGTACCAAGTCCCGTCCCGATCCCGCACCAGGTCGGTGCCGGTGACGTGGCACCAAATTCTCCCCGGCGGGTTGAGCCCAATACAAGGCCGCAGGAATCCTTTGGCCGTCTCGACCAGCTCAGCAGGGATCACCCCATCCTTGAGGATCTTCTGGTCGTGATAGACGTCGTCGATAAACAGGTTCAGGGCATGGATGCGCTGCTTCAGGCCCTGCTCCAGCCGCTGCCACTCAGAGGCTGAGACGATGCGGGGAATGATGTCGAAGGGGAAAATCCGCTCCGTGCCCTGGCTGTCGCCATAGACGTTGAAGGTTACCCCCATCTGAAAGAGGGCTGCCTGGGCCGCCGCTTGCCGCTGCTGCAGCTCTCCTTCTCCCAGCGAATGCAGGCGCTCAATCAGCGGGATCGCCTCAGGGCGAGGCCGACCGCGCCCCACAAACAGCTCATCGTAAAAACCTTCACCTGGGTCATAAGTATCAAAACGCACGTCGGGATCCCTCGAACCCTACCCTGTTTTACTGTGGGCGGCTCTGGATTTGCCTAGTGTGCTTCCGGCTACTTTTACGGTTATCGTGGTGGAAGTTAGGACAGGGGGTATACCGGTTGCCCCCAGTCAGCCAGAGTTGTCAAGGTTTATGGTGGCGAGCGGTACTTTCTCAGCTTTGTTGTCAATGTAGTGTAGAGAAATGAAGCGGACACCCTCTTTTGTAAATCGGCCCCTCATCGGCGTTACTACCCCCAGCCGCAACGGCCAGGGAGATTTTGTGGCGCCGGGCCGCTATGTGGATGCCCTTCGCGCTGCTGGCGGGATCCCCGTTCTTTTTCCCCCAGGCGAAAGTGAGCCACAAGCGCTGCTGGCTGCGGTAGATGGGCTGGTGTTGACAGGAGGCGGCGACCTTTGCCCCAGCACCTACGGAGAGGATCCCCAACATCCCCAGGTGCGTCACGTCAGCGCCGAGCGGGATCGCTTTGAGATGGCCTTGGCGGCAGCCGCCCTGGCGCAAGGGATCCCGGTCTTGGGCATTTGTCGAGGGATGCAGTTGCTGAACGTGGTCAGCGGCGGCAAGCTGATCCCCCATGTGCCCGACGTGTACGACGAGCTGGATCATTTCAACCCCGCCGATCGCAAGCCCGTTCGCCACAGCGTCAGCCTCATCCGCTCCACCCGCCTGCAGCAAATTGTCGGCGTCGACGCAATCTCCGTAGTCTCTTGGCACCACCAGGCTGTTTGGGGGGTGCCGGCGGGCTGGCGTTTGGCTGCCTGTTCTCCCGACGAGCTCATCGAGGCCATCGAGCACGAAACCCATCCCTGGGCCATTGCCGTGCAGTGGCACCCCGAGTTCACCTTTGAAGAGGCTGAGCATTTTCGCCTGTTTCAGGCCTTTGTGCAGGCAGCGCTGCAGTTTTCGCCGCGCCTGGCCAGCCCTGAAGCAATGCCTCAGGTTGCCTAGGGATCCTGTGCTGCTGCTGGAGAAGAGGCGGGGGCTTATCCCTCGCGATAGCCAGGGGAGAGCCCTTGCTATGCTTTGCCCAGTGCCCCCAAAAGAGGGCCTATGAGCAGGAGACAGGCACTGGCTAGAGCAGTTCTGGGTGTCTTAGCTTTTTTCGGTTTAGGTTTTGGCTGTAGTCCCAGCCCTTGGCTGCGCCAGTTTGGTACCCCTTCCTCTGACGAGGCTCGCGCCATCGCAATTGATGGAAAGGGAAATATTTGGGTGGCGGGGGTAACGGAGGGAAGCTTTTTGGGCCAAAGCTCGGCAGGGGGTGGCGATGGTTTCTTGCGCAAGTACAATGCCTGGGGCCGAGAGCTCTGGACACGGCAGTTGGGCACCCCTGCTTTAGACGAAGTTGTGGCGGTGGCAGTGGACAGGAGAGGGAACACCTGGGTGGCAGGAGTGACCTACGGCGCTTTCCCTGGCTACAGCAATGCCGGCGCAAAAGACATCTTCCTGCGTAAGCACGATCCCCAGGGTCGGGAGCTCTGGATGCAGCAGTTGGGCGGTGCTGAGCCTGACCAGGTCACTGCCATTGCCGTGGATGGCAAGGGCAATGTCTGGGTAGCCGGAAATAGCGGAGGCAAGAGCTTTGTGCGCCAATACAACGCTGACGGCAAACCGCTCTGGGTCCGCGAGCTAGGGGCCCAGGTCACTGCCCTGGCCGCCGATGGGGCAGGAAATCTCTGGATAGCCGGATTCGTCCGCGACCGCACAAGGGCTGGCAGCTTTGTCGGCCAGTATGATCCCAGCGGCAACCAGGTTTGGCTGCGCCAGTTTTCCAACAAAGGGGGCGACGGCACTCTTGCCATCGCTGTGGGAGAGGAGGGAAATGTTTGGGTGGCGGGCTATACCCAGGAGGCTCCTGCTGGCCAGGCCTTGCTCCAGGGGTACAGTGTCTTTGTGCGGCAGTATGATCCCTACGGCAACGAGCTCTGGAGCCGCCAATGGGACGGCGCGCAAGGGGAGCGCCCTCTGGCCATTGCCGTGGATAGGCTCGGAAGGGTCTGGGTGGCAGGATCCACCCAGGGGATCCCTGCAAGTCGCAGCGATGCCTTTGTCCGCCTCTACGATACCAACGGCGGCGAGCTCTGGCGCCACCAGTTCGGCAGCGCCGACTTCGACTAGATCCAGGCCATGGCGCTAGACCAAGAGGGCACCCTCGGGGTGGCAGGCGTAACCTGGGGATCCCTCGCCGGAGAGCCCCATGCTGGTCTGAAAGATGTCTTTGTGCTCAAGTACGGCCGTTAGATTGACACTCCCACCGCCTCAAGGCGTAGGGTTCTCACGTAGTTCAAACAGGCGCTGTCAAGACGCCTCTAGACAGTCCCCTCAGGAAAAGCCCTGCTCGCGTCAGCAGGACGGCGTCCTCTCGCGTCTCGGACGCCTGCACCAGTCGGGTTTTTCACCGTGATTAG
>NZ_JANSJN010000016.1:0-6289 GCF_047462555.1 Synechococcus sp. B60.1 | reverse complement strand
GCCCATGTTTTGGCGGGGAATACGCAGCCAATAGATGCCCTGGCCAACGCCCTGCAGGAGCGGGGGTTGCAGCCGCTGTGTCTGTACACCTATGGCCTGCAGGAGCCGGACTTGCCGCAGGCCATCCGGGAGCACTTCGGCGGCCAAATTGAACTTTTGTTGAACACCACCAGCTTTTCCCTGGCCCGCCTGGAGAGCGAGCAGCCCGATGTCCTTCTCTGGCAGGAGCTGGATGTGCCGGTTGTGCAGGTGGTCTTGAGCAGTGGGTCGCGGGAGCGCTGGGAGAACTCCACTCGGGGCTTGGGGGCGCGGGATCTGGCCATGAACGTGGTGTTGCCGGAGGTGGACGGCCGCATCCTCAGCCGCGCCATCTCGTTCAAGACGGTTCAACAGTGGGATCCCCGCCTGCAGACGGAGATCATGGCCTATGAGGCTGTGCCGGATCGGGTGGCGTTTGTAGCCGAGCTGGCGGCCAACTGGGTAAAGCTGCGGCGCACTCCTGCCAACCAGCGCCGTCTAGCCTTGATTTTGGCCAACTACCCCAGCCGGGATGGACGGCTGGCCAATGGGGTAGGGTTGGATACACCGGCAAGCTGCGTCGAGATCCTCAAGGCCCTGGCGGAAGCTGGCTACCGCGCCTGTCCACTGCCCCAGAGCGGAGATGAGCTCATCCGCTGGCTAACCCAGGGCCAAACCTATGATCCGCTGGGATCCCTACGCCCGGCGCGGCAGGTGCTGCCGGCTGCCCTCTACCGGGAGTGGTTTGCCCAGTTGCCTGCCGCTGTCCAAGAGGATCTGGTGCGGCAGTGGGGGGATCCGCCCGCCCACGACATCCCCATTGTCGGCCTGCAGCTGGAGCAGGTTTTTGTCGGCCTCCAGCCGCCGCGAGGCTACGACCGGGATCCTGCTTTGAACTACCATGCCCCGGATCTGGTACCGCCCCATGAGTACCTCGCCTTTTACCTGTGGCTGCGGCAAGTGTTTGGCGTGCAGGCAGTGGTGCATGTGGGCAAGCACGGCAACCTGGAGTGGCTGCCTGGCAAGGGATCCGCCCTTTCGGCCACCTGCTACCCAGAAATAGCCTTGGGGCCTCTGCCCCACTTCTACCCCTTCATCGTCAACGATCCTGGCGAGGGATCCCAGGCCAAGCGGCGGGCTCAGGCTGTCATCCTCGACCACCTCACCCCGCCCTTAACCCGTGCCGAGCTCTACGGGCCCTTGGCGGAACTGGAGCGGCTGATGGACGAGTACTACGAGGCCCAGCAGATGGATCCTGGGCGCTGCCCGCTGATCCGCGCCCAGATCCAGGAGCTTGCCTGCCGAGAGCACCTCGACCTGCAGTTCAACCTGGATAAGGAAGAAGACTGGGGCCGCCTCGATGGCTACCTCTGCGAGCTCAAGGAATCCCAGATCCGAGATGGACTGCACATCTTTGGCTGCACCCCCACTGGCGAGCAACTGGTGGATCTCCTGCTGGCCCTGGCCCGCTACCCGGGCTCTGGCCAGTTGGGCCTTACGCAGGCCATCGCCCGCGACTGGGGTTGGGACTGGGATCCCCTGGCCGCCGACCTGACGGATCCCTGGCCGGACAAACCGCCGGCCTAAAAGTCGCTACCGAATTGCAAGGGAAAGCTCGCCGCCTCAATCCCTAGCCCCCCTCTCCCTCTGGGAGGGGGGCCGGGGGTGAGGGACGCTCTGGGAGAGGGGCCGGGGGTGAGGGGCAAACTCAAACCGAGAAGCCTCAGCAGGCGTTTTAATAGCGAGATTGGAAGTTGCGCCGCCGCTCGCCGCCGTTGGCGTTACCAGAGCGGAAGCCTGAGGTGGGGCGTTCTTCTCGCGGACGAGCCTTGTTGACCTTGAGGTCACGGCCCATCCATTCTGCGCCGTCCAGAGCGGCAATGGCAGCCTGCTCTTCGGCTTCAGAGCTCATTTCCACGAACCCAAAACCGCGGATGCGGCCTGTCTCACGGTCGGTAGGGATCTGCACCCGCTTCACGGAACCGTACTCAGCAAAAACAGCGGTCAAATCCGCTTCCGTCACCTTAAAGGAAAGGTTACCTACATAAATTGACATCGACGATCTCCGAAAGAGAGAGGAACAAAGGGCGAGATATTCGGAGAGCCGTCTGCCAATACAAAACGTGAAAACCCGTCAAGATCAGAAGAACCGAACGCTACAACCGACATCTATCTCGAATTAGCTTTCATCATAACACAGAGATGGGGGATGGCCACTCCCCTTGCACAAAAATAGCCGGTGCTATTCGGCTGCCTAGGTCAAGAGCCCCAAAGGAGAGCGCTCCCCGTTGCCCTAGCCCAGCTTTTCCAGGCGGGCTTGCAAAAGCTGCATCTGGGCCTCCAGCTCTGCCAGTTGCTCGCGGCTGGCCTGCACCACTTCCGGGTTGGCCCGACTGAGGAAATTGGGGTTCTCCAGGCGGGCGCGGATCCCTTGAGCCTCTTTTTCCAGCTTGGCCAGATCTTTTTGCACTTTAGCCTGCAGCGCCTCCACATCCACCAGCCCTGTCAAGGGCACCAGCACCTGCACCGTGCCCACTACGGCAGCCGCCACCTGCTTGGGTTCCCTGGCCAGGGATCCCGTAATTTCTAGGGACTCGGCCTTGGCCAGATCACGGATGTAGGCTTGAGCGGCGGTGAGGATCCGCTGCTCGTCGGGATCCTCGGTAACCAGCAGAGCCGTGATGGTTTGATGGGGCTTAAGGCCAGCCTCTGCCCGCAGGTTGCGCAGGCTGCTGATGGTCTGGATCACCAGGCCGAACTCCCGCTCCAGTTGCGGGTTAATCCAGCTAGGGTCAGGGGCGGGATAGGGCTGGACGGAGATGGAGGTGGCTTGGTTGGCCTGGGTGAGGAGCTGCCAGACTTCTTCGGTGACGTGGGGCATCCAGGGGTGCAGCAGCCGGAGGATGGTCTCCAGCACAGTGGCCAACACCTGCTGTGCCGTGCGCTTGGAGGTTGGGTCTTCTCCCCGCAGCCGCGGCTTGACCAGCTCGATGTACCAGTCGCAGAAGTCATCCCAAATCAGGGAATACAAGAGCCGCGCCCCCTCGCCCAGGCCGTAGGCTTCCAGCTCTTCGATAACCTGGGTGGCCGTGGAGTGCAGCCGCGACAGGATCCAGCGATCGGCCAGCTCCAGCGCCTCCGGAGCCGGGGATCCCAGTTGGGCGGGGGTTTGCCCCTCCAGGTTCAGGAGCACAAAGCGGGAGGCGTTCCAAATCTTGTTGGCAAAGTTGCGGGCCGCCTCCACGCTGGCACTCTCGCCCGTCTTGCGGTCGTAGGCCAGGCGGATATCCTGCCCTGCCCCCACCACTTCTTTAACCAAAGCGTAGCGCAGGGCGTCGGTGCCGTATTTGTCCAAGAGCTCGATGGGATCGATGCCGTTGCCCTTGGACTTGGACATTTTTGCCCCGTGCTCGTCCCGCACCAGGCCGTTGATGTAGACATCTTTGAAGGGGATCTGGCCGGTAAACTGCACTCCCATCATGGCCATGCGGGCCACCCAGAAGAAGATGATGTCGAAGCCCGTGGACATGAGGGAGGTGGGGTAGTAGCGCTTGAAGTCCTCCGTCTCCTCCGGCCAGCCCAGTGTGGAAAAAGGCCACAGAGCGGAGCTAAACCAGGTGTCCAACACATCGGGATCCCGCTCCAGCCGCTCAATGTTGGGGCCGAACTTCTCCCGTGCCTTCGCCCAGGCCTCTTCAGCATTGCGGGCCACCACAAAAGCCTGGGGATCCTCAGGGATCTGGCCGTCGATGACGGGGTACCAGGCCGGGATCTGGTGCCCCCACCACAGTTGCCGCGAGATGCACCAGGGGCGCAGCTTCTCCAGCCAGCCCGTGTAAACCTTGGTCCAGCGCTCCGGAATAAAGCGGGGGTTGTGGTGCTCCCGCTCCTCCTGCAGGCAGCGGGCCGCCATGCCGGAAACATCGCAAAACCACTGAATGGAGAGCAGCGGCTCAATGGGCACACCCCCGCGGTCGCTGTAGGGCACGCTGTGGGTGTACTCCTCCACCTTCTCCAGCAGACCGTGCTCGGCAAACCACTGCACCACCCTCTCGCGGGCCACAAAGCGATCCAGACCGGTGAAGGGATCCCCGTTCTCGTTAAGGGTGCCGTCCTTGTTGAGAATGTTGATCAAGGGCAACTGATGGCGCCGGCCCATCTCAAAGTCGTTGGGATCGTGGGCTGGGGTAACTTTGACACAGCCGGAGCCAAAGGAGGGATCCACGTACTCGTCAGCAATGATGGGGATCAGGCGATCCTTGATGGGCAGCCGCACAAACTGGCCAATGAGATGGCGGTAGCGCTCGTCTTGCGGGTGGACCGCCACGGCTGTATCCCCCAGCATTGTCTCGGGGCGGGTGGTGGCCACCACCAGGTACTGGTTGGGATCCGCGGCCAAGGGATAGCGGAAATGCCAGAGGTGACCCTTGACCTCTTTGTTGTCCACCTCAATGTCGGAGACGGCCGACTGGGTGGCCGGACACCAGTTGACCAAATACTCGCCCCGGTAAATTAGCCCTGCTTCGTGGAGGCGGACAAAGGCTTCCGTAACTGCCCGGCTCAGCCCCTCATCGAGGGTAAAGCGATCCCGCGTCCAGTCCAGCGACAGGCCCAGGCGCCGCAGTTGGCTTTTGATGGTGCCCTGGGATTGCTCCTTCCAAGCCCAGGCCCGCTCCAGAAAAGCCTCACGGCCCAGGTCAAAGCGGCTCTTGCTCTCCTGGCGCAGTTGGTTTTCCAGGATGGTGTGCACGGCAATGCTGGCATGATCCGTACCGGGCAGCCAGAGGACGTTGTAGCCGCGCATGCGCTTGTAGCGCACCACCACATCCGGCAGGGTAAAGGCAAAGGCATGGCCCATGTGGAGGCTGCCCGTGACGTTGGGCGGGGGCAGCACCATGCTGAAGGCTTCTCCCGGCGCCTTGGGATCCGCCACATAAAACCCCTTTTCCTCCCAAAAGCGCTGCCACTTCGGCTCGGTTGCAAAGGGGTTGTACTGGCTGGGCAGGTGGGCAAGGGCAGGTGCAGCAGTCATGCCGAATCTAGGCCAGGGCTTCTCGAAGAACTACCCTAATAGGTTAGCAGGCTTACTTCAGCCTGACGGGCTCTTGCGGCTCTCTTTGCCGGGGTGGGCCTTGCGGGGGATTCCTCTTGACCTTGTAGTTAGCTATAGGGTTTAGGCTAGGAGAGCTGCTGGAGAGAGGGTATAGAACCGGGCATGTCTGAACTGCTGCGGGTGGGTCAGGTAGCCGAGAAGTTGGGCATCAGTCCCCAAACCCTCTACTTCTACGAGCGCCTGGGGCTCATCCCCAAACCGCGCAGGACGGAGGGGGGCTATCGCCTCTACGGGGAGCCTGAGCTGGAGCGGCTGGCTTTTATTGCCCGCGCCAAGGCTTTGGGACTTACCCTGGCCGAGATCAAAGAACTGCTCTTGCTTCAGGAGAACGGGCAAGCTCTGCCCTGCTGGCAGGTGTACGTAAAGCTAACGGAAAAACTTAGACAAATCGATAAGTCAATTGCCCATCTGCAGGAACTCAAAGGGGAGCTATCGACACTCATTGAACAGTGTCAACAGAAATTTTCCGAACAAGAGAAAAGTTCCTCTTGCACTATCTTCCAACAACAGCTCGATAACCCATGACAAGAGAACCCCTTGCACCATTTTCTGCTAATGCTTGGCAGCCCTTGTGTCCAAGGAGCGGGGAGCAAGGGATCCCGGTTCAACTGATTACCCTGAAGAGCCTGCTGTTCCCTCGAGCTTTGGCACAACTGGATGCGGACAGCAACTATGCGTTTTGCCGGGATCCCATTTGTCCTGTTGTTTATTTTTCTGAGCAAGGTCAAAGCTTTGGGGTTGACGACCTCAAGGTGCCAGTCTTTCAAAAAGAAAGTGGCGAGGACGTGCCCGTCTGCTACTGTTTTGCATGGACCCGCCGGCGCATTCGGCAAGAGCTGCAGGGATCCACAACGCCCCAGGCCATTCTTGCCGAGATTGCCGCCCACATCAAAGCCAGGCGCTGTGGCTGCCAGGTCAACAACCCCCAGGGGTTTTGCTGTCTGGAAAATGTCAGGCAGGTCATCTTAGAAGTGCAGCAAGAGAAAGTTGGGGAACGAGATAGCTGAAGAGCCAAAAGACCAGAGATTTCTCCGTTCCAAGGGTAGCTTTGGTCGTACCATTCCTACGAGGATTGCGCACAGATTGTCCAACCTTCTAAAGGCAAACTTGTGTCTAGAATCTTCTCGGCTGGGGTGGGAATTATCGCAATTATCGGCT
>NZ_JANSJN010000015.1:24303-36683 GCF_047462555.1 Synechococcus sp. B60.1 | reverse complement strand
GTTGTCAACTCCTGCCTAGAGCACTCTATTGGGAGAATTATCTTTGGCTGGAACCAAGGGCAAAAGCAAGAGTGCAATCTAGGCAAGAGCAACAACCAAAACTTTGTCTTCATTTCCACCGAGCGGTTGAAGGAGCGCATGGAGGAGCTATGTCAACACTACGGCATTGAGTTTATCGAGGTGGATGAGGCGTACAGTTCCCAAGCCAGCTCCTTGGATGGGGATGAGCTACCCAACTACGGTGAAAAACCCGACCGGTGGCAACCTTCTGGGAAGCGGGTAAAGCGGGGGCTGTACCAAACGGCAAGAGGGTGGTTGGTGAATGCGGATGCCAATGCTGCCGCTAACCTGCTGAGGAAGGTAAGCAGAACCTTGGGGCTTTGTCTCAAGGGACTGTCTAGGGGCGTCTTGACAGCGCCTTTGCGAGTCCGTCTGTGGACTGTGTAAGAATCCCCCGACTTTAGTCGGGGGGAGTGTCAACAGTTGACGACAGCCGCAAAAGGAGAGGGCAGTTGCCGGGCGCCAACCCCAACAACCACCCTCCTAAGCCAATCAATCCAGCAATGGGAGGGGATCCCTAGGCAGTCTTCGGGCTGGGCAACCCGATCTTCTCCGGGATGGGCACATATTCTGCCACAATGGCCCGAAACTCGTCCCCATCTAGGGTTTCCCGTTCCACCAAGGTGTCGGCCAGGCGATCCAGCAGAGCACGGTGCTCCAGCAAGATTTGCTTGGCTTTCTGGTAGCAGCTCTCCAGGATTTGCCGCACTTGTCGGTCGATCTTGGCGGCCACATCTTCGGAGTACTCGACGCGGTTCATCCAGCCACCGCCCAAAAAGACTTCGTTGTTGGGCGGATCCCACATCAGCGGCCCCAACTCGGACATCCCAAAGCGGGTCACCATCTGCCGCACCAGGTTGGTGTTTTGCTGCAGGTCGTTGCTAGCCCCCGTCGTCACTTCCGAGTAGCCGAAGACAATCTCCTCAGCTGCCCGACCACCAAAACCGACCACCACCCGATCCAAAAGCCAGGCGCGGCTGTACATGCCGGAGTCGATCTGCTCCTCGTTGGGCAGTTGCTGGGCAAAGCCGCCGGCACCCCCGGAACGGGGGATAATGGTCACCTTGTTCAAGGGATCCGCGTGGGGCAAGAGGGTCATGAGCAGGGCGTGGCCGCACTCGTGGTAGGCGATCAGGCGCTTGCTCTTCCCGTCCAACAACGGCGGCTTGGTCAGGCCAATGGTGATGCGATCGATGGCGTCGTCGATGTCCTGGTTGGTGATGGCCTTGTGCTGACGGCGAGCCGCCAGGATGGCCGCCTCGTTGAGCAGGTTGGCCAGATCAGCGCCGGCAAAGCCAGGAGTGCGGCGGGCAATGGCCTCCAGGCTGACCTCCTCCGCCAGCTTCTTGTTGCGGGCATGGACGCGCAAGATCTCGTAACGCCCCTTGAAGCTGGGCCGATCCACCGTAATCTGGCGATCGAAGCGCCCTGGCCGTAGGAGCGCCGCATCCAGCACATCCGGGCGGTTGGTTGCAGCAATAACAATTACGCCCGAGTTGCCTTCAAACCCATCCATTTCCGTCAGCAACTGGTTTAGGGTTTGCTCGCGCTCATCGTTGCCGCCGCCGATGCCAGCCCCCCGCTGCCGACCCACGGCGTCGATCTCGTCGATGAAGACGATGCAGGGAGCATTCTCCTTGGCCTTCTTGAAGAGATCCCGCACTCGCGAGGCTCCTACGCCAACGAACATCTCCACGAACTCGGAGCCGGAGAGGCTGAAAAAGGGCACTCCCGCCTCACCGGCAATGGCTTTGGCCAGGAGGGTCTTACCCGTCCCAGGCGGCCCCACCAACAGCACGCCTTTGGGGATCTTGGCCCCTACGGCAGTGAAGCGCTCCGGCTTCTTCAGGAAGGTAACCACCTCTTGCAGCTCTTCTTTGGCCTCCTCGATCCCGGCTACATCGTCGAACTTGACGCCGGTTTTGGCTTCCATCTGGAAGCGGGCCCGCGACTTGCCGAAGTTCATCGCTTGTCCAGGGCCGCCTGCTGCTCCGCCCGCGCGGCGCAGGAACAAGAACAACCCCCCCAGCAGCAGCACCGGGATGACCAGGTTGCCCAAGATCGCCCAGAAGGCGCTGCCATCGCGGGTAGGCACTACGGCCACCTCGATCCCCTGCTCGGTGAGGCGGTCCACCAGTTGCGGCACAGTGTTGGGTAGCAGGTTAACCCGGTAGCGGGTAGAACGCTGCGTTTGGGGGTCGACAGCCGTAACTTCGGCTACCAGGTTGTTATCGAGGAGGCGCACATCGGTAACTCGCCCCTCCTCGACGTAGCGCAAGAAGCGGTCGTAGGTGAGGGCAGAGGCCAGAGCGGCGTAGGCAGGTGGTGGCTGCAGCACCAGGCCGGATCCCTGCCAGAGACAAAAGCCCAGCACGAAGGCAATTAGCCAGCGCTGGGGGGATAGAGGCTTGTTCATAGAGAAGAGGAACACCCGGTTATTAAAAGTCCTTCAACAAACTTAACCTGTCGCTCCCCCAAGATACAACCCTGCCGCAGCCTTGATAAAATGCTCGCAGCCGCAGTGAACGACTCCCGACACTCATCTTCGTTGAGCAAACACAACATGGCTGACGCCACGCTGCGCGCACCGATAGCGTACGGCCTTCCCGCTTCCCAGACTTGTTGGTACAGAGGTCTCAGCGTGCTGCTACCGTGTGACCCACGGCGGGAAACTCTCCAGAGATTTAACTTGTTCGCCTCACTTGTAACATGAACGGCTTTTATCCCGACACTGATTGGCTCTTGAGTCAACACAATTCACCCATACAGTGCGGGGCTTCCCGCCAATGAAGCTAAAGAACTCTCCTCCAATCCGATGGTCTGACCGCAGCCCTGTCCATCTAGCTTTGACACTTTTAAGTTTCCGGGCAAGCTGCTTGGACGCGGATCCCAGATTTTTGTAACCCAGGCGGCTCAGCCATGTCTTTTTCCTCAAGTGCCAGATCGGATCCCTGCTGCTTGGAAGCGGCTGCCAGTGCCGAGGCACCGCTTTGCGACCGCTCGTTGTGGGGGCTGGATCCCCAGGCCATTTTTTTGAATCACGGCTCTTTCGGTGCGACCCCGAAAAAGGTGTTGCAGGCCCAAAGTGCTTGGCAAGAACGCCTAGAGGCCCAGCCGGTGCAGTTTATGGGGGAAGAGCTGCCGCGGGCTTTGCGGGCGGCGGCGGCAGAGCTGGCCCAGTTTGTCGGGGCCGAACCGGAAAATCTCGTGTTTGTGGAAAATGCCACTGGCGGCATCAACACGGTGTTGCGCTCGCTGTCGTTTCGGCCAGGGGATCAGATTGCCTGTACCAACCATGGCTACGGGGCTGTCCGCCAGGCGTTGCGCTATGTCTGTGAACGCTGGGGGGCCGTGCTGGCGGAAGCGCAGATCCCCTTCCCCATTGCGGGGCCGGAGCAGGTTCTGGCAGCATTTGCAGCCATTCTCACCCCCCAGACTCGGCTGGCGGTGGTGGATCACCTCACCTCGCCCACGGCCCTGATCTACCCCTTGGCGGAGCTTGTTGGCCTCTGTCGGCAGCGCGGGATCCCGGTCTTGGTGGACGGGGCCCATGCGCCGGGGGTTCTCCCGCTGGAGTTGGAAAGCCTAGGAGCCGATTGGTACACCGGCAACGCCCACAAGTGGCTGTTTGCCCCCAAAGGCTGTGCCTTTCTGTGGGTAGCCCCCCACCGCCAGGCCCAAACCCATCCCCTGGCCATCTCCCACGGCTATGGGCAAGGGTTCACAGCCGAGTTCGACTGGGTGGGCACCCGCGATCCCAGCGCTTGGCTGGCCATCTCGGCAGCCCTGGCCTTCATCCGGGAGCTGGGGGTGGAGAGGCTGCGCCGGTACAACCACACGCTGCTGCTGCAGGCGCGGCAGTTGCTCTTGGAAAAACTGGAAGGGATCCCACCCGCCCCTGAGAAGATGTTGGGCTTCATGGCGACCCTGCCCTTGCCACCCTTCTGGCAACAGTGGATCCCGGAGCTGCCCTTGGCGGAGCGGGCCCGCCGCCTGCACGACTACCTCTGGCAGATGCACCGCATCGAAGTTCCCATCATTCCCTTTGCCGGCCAGCTTTGGGTGCGCATCTCGGCCCAGGTTTACAACCATTTGGCTGAGTACGAACAGTTGGTGCTGGCCTTGCAGCGGTTGCCGAAGTGATGTGCGCCCTCACCCCCAACCCCTCTCCCAGAAGGAGAGGGGAGATGGGGTTGAGAAAGAGTTTTGCTGTTCTATCCGCCCTGGGTTTGGGCTGCCGGGAAAGTTCGGCTAGAGTCAGATCAGTAGCTGCGTTCACTTCTTGCTCGGATCCCCATGCTCTCTCCGGCTGCCACGCAAGCCCATCTAGGCCCCATCGATCTGGATCGCCTGCTCACGCCTGAGATCCAGCGGCCAGCCCGCTACTTGGGGAAAGAATTCGGCGCCGCCCACCGCCCCTGGGACTCGGCGCGGGTGCGTTGGGTGCTGAGTTACCCAGAGCTGTACGAGGTGGGGGCTTCCAACCTGGGCCACATCATTCTCTACAACATCCTCAACGCCCAGCCGGATCAGTTGTGCGACCGCACCTATCTGCCAGGCCCGGATTTGGCGGCCCGGATGCGGCAGTTGCGGATCCCGCTGTTTGCCGTAGAATCGCGCCGCCCCTTGCGCGCTTTCCATATTATCGGCTTCAGCCTGGCCTACGAGCTGGGGGGCACCAACATCTTAGAGATGCTGGATCTGGCCGGGATCCCGCTCAAATGGTGGGAACGGCAAGCCTTCACCCCGCAAGAGTGTCCCCTGATCTTTGCCGGTGGGCCGACCGCCACCTCCAACCCAGAGCCCTTTGCCGACTTTTTTGACTTCTTCGTCTTTGGGGATGGGGAAGAGGTACTGCCGGAGATCGGCCGGGTCTTGGCCGGATCCCTGCACAAGCCCCGCCGAGAAGTGCTCTTGGAATTGGCTCAGGTGCCGGGGGTGTACGTGCCCCAGTTCTACGAGGGGATCCCGCCCCGACCCATCGTGCCCGGCGTGCCGGAGCGTATTCGCCGCCGCGTAGCGCTGCCCCAACCGCAGTACTCCATTGGCCTAGTGCCGCTGGTGGCAACGGTGCACGACCGCCTGGTGATGGAAGTGCGGCGGGGCTGTACCCGCGGCTGTCGCTTTTGCCAGCCGGGCATGCTCACCCGTCCAGCCCGCGATGTGGAGCCGGAAGCAGTAGTGGAAGCGGTGGTGCAGGGCCTGCGCAAAACCGGCTACAACGAATTTTCCCTCTCCTCCCTCAGTTGCTCCGACTACCTTTCCCTGCCGGCGGTGGGGGCCGAGCTGCACAACCGTCTCCTTGGCCAGCAGGTTGCGCTCTCGCTGCCCAGCCAACGGGTGGATCGCTTCGATGGGCAAATTGCCGCCATCATGAAGGGATCCCGCCGCTCCGGTCTGACCTTTGCCCCAGAGGCGGGCACGCAACGGCTGCGGGACATCATCAACAAGGGCCTGAGCGATGCCGACCTCATCCGTGGCATCCGCACCGCCGTCCAGGAGGGCTGGGACAAAATTAAGCTTTATTTCATGATTGGCCTGCCCGGCGAGACCGACGCCGATGTCATTGGGATTGCCCGCACTGTCGAAATGCTGCAGCGAGAGTGTGCAGCCTTGGGTCACAAGAAGGTGGAGTTTACCCTCACGGTCTCCAACTTTGTTCCCAAACCCCACACGCCCTTCCAGTGGCATCGGGTAGACTACGCCGACGTGCAGCGCAAGCAGGGCCTGCTGCAAAAGGAACTGCGACGGCTGCGGAGGGTCAAGGCCCACTTCACCGATATCCGCTTCAGCATCCTGGAGGACTTTATCGGCAAGGGGGATCGCTCCCTGGGCCGCATGATCGAGCAGGCCTGGCGGGCCGGCGCTGGCCTGGACGCCTGGTGGGAAAACATCGACGCCGCCTATGCTGCCTGGGTGAAGGCCTATGGTGGCGAAGCCGTGGATCCCAGCGCCGACCCGGTTGCCCTTTGCGCCCATCTCCCCATGCGCGAGCTGGGTTTGGAGGATCCCTTGCCCTGGGATCACATCGATACCGGCATCGACAAAAAATGGCTACAGAAAGACTACCACCGCGCCCTGGAAGCCATCACGGTGGAAGATTGTTCCTTTGAGAAGTGCTCCGCCTGCGGCATCTGCGGCCCCGGCTTTGGCCACAACATCGTTATCCCGCCCCCGCCCGTCCCGCCCCTGCAAAGCCGGCCCACCCCCACCCCGGATCCTCTCGAGCCAGAGCCGCCCGCCCAGCGCTTCCGCATCACCTACGGCAAAACCGGGGATCTGCGCTGGCTGGGCCACCTGGATCTGATGCGGCTGTGGGAACGGGCCTGTCGGCGCGCCGGCTTGCCCTTGGCCTTTAGCGGCGGCTATCACCCCATGCCCCGCCTGGCCAACGCCAACGCCCTGCCCATCGGCCAGGAAGGCTATGGGGAGATCCTCGATCTGGAACTCCTGGCCCGCCCTGGGGCTCCCTTTGCCCCGGAGGAGCTGCGCGCCCTGCTTGCCGAGCAACTGCCCCCCGAAATCTCCATCCAGGCCATTCAAGAGATTGGCCTGCGGGATCCCTCAGCCACCGAAGCCGTCTATGCCGCCGAGTATCAGCTCACTGTTAGCTGCGAGTCGCCTACTGCCAATTGGCCTGCCTGGGTTACCCAGATCCTGGATGCGCGGGAAATTTGGATTGAGAAATCTTCCAAGGCGGGCAAAGCTTCCCTCTTCAATGCCCGTCCCCTGCTTTACTACCTAGAGTTCCAGGGCTTAGCCCCTGACGGCAGTGCCTGCCTCTTCTACCGCGGCAGTTGCCGCAACGACGGCGCTTACCTGCGGCCCGCCCAACTGCTGCAAATGGCCGAGGCCTTGGGCCTGCCCCGCTGGACGCTACAGATGGCCAAGCGGCTGCGACTGCTCTGGGACAACGGCACCTCCGATCCCAACTGAGGAGCAGCCCCAGGATCAACCGGACAAAAAGGAGACCAAGGCTGCTTCCCGTCCCTGTCTGGGCTGAGGGATCCGACGAGCGCTATTTCTATTGCTGGCTTCTGCCGCTGCAGGGCTTGCCAGGATCAACCTGGCCAAAGGCAGGGCAGGCATCTTCTGAAATGGAGACACAGAAAGATAACTTGGCAGCCCCATACTTTTACTTTAAGGTGGAGCCGAAGAGACCATGGGCAACTCTGGTTGCTCGCCAATGGTGCTTATAGAGTTAGTATACTTAGTGATGAGGCGTACTGTTTCCAGGCGAGCACCTAATCACGGTGAGAAAACCGGGCGGTGGCAAGCGCCTAGGGGATGCCAACGTCTCAGCCAACCTGAAAGGACTCTGTCCCGCTACGCGAACAGAAAAGTGAGCAGAACCTTGGAACTTTGCCCCAAGGAACTGTCTAGAGGCGGCTTGACAACGCCTTTACGAGTTCGTCTGTGGACTACGTAAGAATCCCCCACCTTCAGGCGGAGGGAGTGTCAATTCTAACTCAGTACCCAGGTCAGGTAACGGGCGCAACAGGGCCCAGCTGATAGGTGGTACAGAGAGGTGTGCCCCTTTGGCCTGTCTCTAGCATTCTATTTTCCCCTGAAAAGGTGTTTCTTTCTGCGTGCAAACTCTGTCTTTCTGTGGATCTAGGCTGGCACAATTGGGCTTCTGCCACAAACCATCATCTAATTTCTTCTGGGGTGCCTGAGGCGGAGTGGTGTCATCTTGCCTCCCGAGCCTATCCATGAATCCCCATGCAAATCCCACCCAATCCTAAGGATGCGATGAGCTTGGATTCACCTCATCGATGGTGGAGTGGAAGCCCAGCAAATCGGTCATCCTCCGTCAAAGTAGAGCTTAGGGTAATGGACAGCCCCATGATGAATCGATTTTGGCTAATTGAGCGGATCCCGACAAAAGAACAGCACCTCGCCGCAAGGAGGGTTCAATCCACAACCGCAGGCCCTGGGGGCGGGGAGGAAGGTTAATGCCCAGGCAGATTGTCATTGACGAGCAACATCGCGTCGCTGCTGTCTTCGCTGAAGACCAAGTGCAAGAGCTGATTGTTGCTAGTGGCACCCACCAGGTGGGAGATGTCTACGTCGGGATCATCGAGAACGTCCTGCCCAGCATCGACGCTGCCTTTGTCAACATCGGCTCCGGCGAACGCAACGGCTTTATTCACGTCAGCGACCTAGGCCCGCTGCGCCTTAAGCGCAACCATGCCTCCATCTCCGAGCTGGTTCTGCCCCAGCAGAAGGTGCTGGTGCAGGTGATGAAGGAGCCCACCGGCAACAAAGGGCCACGCCTCACCGGCGATCTGGCCTTTCCAGGGCGGTACTTGGTGCTGCGACCCTACGGCAAAGGGGTTCATCTGTCCCGCCGCATTGAGGATCGGGAAGAACGCAATCGCCTGAAGTCGCTGGCCATTTTGATCAAACCCCCGCAGATGGGCCTGTTGGTGCGCACCGAGGCCGAGGGGGTATCTGAAGAGGCGATGATCGAAGACCTGGAGCAATTGAAAAAGCTCTGGGAGGATATTCAACAGCAGTATCAGGCGGCACGAGGGCCAGGGCTGCTCAGCCGAGACGACGATTTTATCCAGCGGGTGCTGCGGGACGTTTACTCGGAGGATGTAAACCGTATCGTTACCGACTCTGTTGCTGGCGCAAAGCGGGTGCGCAGCTATCTGCAAGGTTGGAACAAGGGCCAGATGCCGCCCGGCGTCGTGGTCGATGCCCACCGTGATCCCACCCCCATCCTGGAGTATTTCCGGGTCAATGCAGTCATCCGGCAGGCGCTGCGACCGCGGGTGGATCTCCCCTCCGGTGGCTACATCGTCATCGAGCCCACCGAAGCCCTGACGGTGATCGATGTCAACTCCGGCTCTTTCACCCAATCGGCCACCTCTCGCGAGACAGTGCTGTGGACAAACTGTGAGGCGGCCACCGAGATTGCTCGTCAACTGAGGCTGCGCAACATTGCCGGCGTGATCGTGGTGGATTTCATCGACATGGATTCCCGCCGCGACCAGTTGCTGGTTTTGGAGCACTTCAACAAGGCCCTCGCCCACGACAAAGCCCGCCCTCAGGTGGTTCAGTTGTCGGAATTGGGGCTGGTGGAGCTCACCCGCAAACGGCAGGGGCAAAGTCTTTACGAGATCTTCGGCCACTCTTGTCCTACTTGTGAGGGGCTAGGGATCCTGGCCCGCCTGCCAGGAGCTGAGCCAGGACGGCTGTTGACGGTCGAAAGTGGCCTGCCGGTAACGTTGCCTACTGAGGGGGAGGAGGGCGAAGAGGACGGTTCCAGCCCAAGCCTGCTCCAGGAGGGCGACTCGCAGCGGACGCGTCTGCGGCTGGGGAGCGATGGGGTGTCGCGAACCGAAGGCCGTGTCTCCTTGCGCCGCTCCCGTCCCACCCCAGAACAGCGACCGGATCTGGAGGAACCACGGATTGAGGTGGGGCGCAAACGCCCCCGCGACGAGTGGGTGGATCCCCGCGTAGGCCAGCGCCCAGTTTCCCGGAGCGGGGACATTGGGGCAGAAGGGGGCAGCCTGGAGCCGCCGGGGGAAGATCTCTTGCCGCCGGCAGGGGGCGGAGCGGAGCAGAAGCGCAAAGAATCCCGGCGTCCTGACTGGGGAGAAGATGCGGAAGAGCAGGGTTCCCGCAAAGACCAGTCCGCCTCTGGGCGATCCGCTCGCGCCGGTGGGGTGGAGTTCCCAGAAAGCCGTCCAGCCCGGCAAGCCATTACTGTGGAGATGACCCCCTTGCAACAGCGGGTCTACTCAGAGTTAGGGCTGTCGCCGCTGTTGCTCCTGGATCAGCCACCGCCCTCAGGCCGCGACACAGTGGTGATGGTGGCCCTGCCGGGCACTGTAAAGATGGCCAGCCCGGAAGAGGCGGAGGCCGGTGCAACTTCTGGCAACGGCACGGCGGAGAGGTTTCCCCCTGAAGCCGCCGCTTTGCCGGAGCAGGAGCCGGTGAATACTCTTCCCCCACCAGAGCTCCCCGAGTCGGAAACTCCGCCTCTGTCATCAATGGCGGAGCCGGCGGCAACGGTGACGCCCCAGGAGGTAGTCATCGACCCGTCTCAGCAATCTCCGGCAGCCTCCAGACGACGGCGCTCCCGCAGCAGCTAGCCAGCCCGTTGAGCCCGGGAGCAAACCCCGCCGTTGGTCAGTTGGCTCAGTCTAGAGTATCGTTGACTCCAGAGCTTGGGGTATGGACAAGGCAGCGCAACCCAGCCTGAGGTGGGAGGGATCCCTGTGGCAACGAGGGATGCAGCGCGTGGCGGGGGTGGATGAGGTGGGGCGAGGGGCTCTGGCCGGGCCGGTGGTGGCAGCAGCGGTGATCTTGCCGGCCCATCTGGAGCCGGAGGCGCTGTCAGGGGTGAAGGACTGCAAACAACTGCGCCCGCCGCAGCGTGCCTACTGGGCGGAGCGGATTGCCCAAGTAGCCCTGGCCGTAGGCATTGGCAGTGCCTCTGCTGCCGAGATCGACCGGCTCAACATTCGCCAGGCCACGCTGCTGGCCATGCAACGGGCGCTGGCGCAGGTGGGGGAAGTGGAGCACATCCTGCTGGATGGGTTGCCGTTGGCAGAGCTGGGATCCCGGCAGACGGCGATGATCAAGGGGGATCAGCTCAGCCTCTCCATCGCCGCCGCTTCTATCGTGGCCAAAGTCTGGCGGGATACCCTGATGCAGAGCTGGGATCAGCAGTACCCCGGCTACGGCTGGCGCACCAACGTCGGCTATGGCACCCAGGAGCACCGATTGGCGCTGCAGCGCTTGGGGCCGAGCCCCCAGCACCGCCGTAGCTTTGCTCCCCTGCGAGACTTGCAGGCAGGCGAAATTGGAGGGTAGGATAGGGGCTATGCACTGCCCACGTAGCTCAGCGGACTAGAGCACTGGGTTCCGGTCCCAGGGGTCGGAGGTTCGAATCCTTTCGTGGGCGTTTCTTCCAGAAGCCGACAGCGGAGGAGCACTTCTCTCAGCAGGATCTGGATCTAAGCCTTAGCTAGGGGCTTGCAGTTGGTTCCGGTAGCACATAAACGGACTCCACCTGGCCTCCTGCTGCTGGCACGGCCTGGATGGTGCCTTTTTCGATGTGATAGATGACCTTTTCTGCTTGCAACTGATTTTCCCCTTGGCGGATGGTAACCTGGCCCTCCAGCTCGATTCGCTGCTCCTGGCTGTAGTACACTGCTCTCTGGGCGCGGGCCGTGAGGCGCTCGGCAGGGAAGCTGAGGGTGACGTTGCCGGTGGCTACAAACACCCCCGTGTTGGCATTGGCCTCCTGGACATCGGCGCTAATGCTGATGGCACGCGGGCTTTGCCCCCAGGCCAGGCTGGGGATCGCCAGCAGCAGCGCCACCCCCACCGCCCAGGCCAGCCCCCTTAGCTGGCACCTGTTTCTCTGCTCAAGGTCGATCCCAACCGCCATGCGCGTCACCTCAATCAAACCACCCCACCTGCCAGTCTAGCCTGGGATCCCTGGCCCCGCTGGTGGGGCAGTGTGTTAGCTTAATCGGCGCGAAGCCCCGCACTGTATGGGTGAAGAGCCAATCAGTGTCGGGATGAAAGCCGTTCGTGCTACAAGTGGGGAGCACAAGTTAAATCTCTGGAGAGTTTCCCGCCGTGGGTTGCAGGGTGGCCGCACGCTGAGACCTCTGTACCAACAAGTCTGGGAAGCGGGAAGCCCGTACGCTATCGGTGCGCGCAGCGTGGCGTCAGCCATGTTGTGTTGACTTAACGAAGATGGGTGTCGGGAGTTGTTCACTCCTTACCATTGCCTCCCTTGGGCAAAGCTTGGGCCAGTTGCTTTTCCAACTCGCTGACCCGCTGCAGCAACTGGCGGTTGGTTTCCAGCAGCTCCCGCGCCTGGCTGCTGAGATAGGGATCCGATTCCCACCAGTTGATCCCAATCTCCTTGGCCTTGTCCACCGAAGAGATCAGCAGCCGAATGCGGACATTGAGCAGCTCCACATTGCCCACCGAAACGGTGATGTCTCCAGCAATAACAATGCCCTTATCCAGCACCCGCTCCAACACGTCGGCTAGCGAGGAGCCGTGAGTGGCCGTATTCAAGGGTTGAGAGCTAATCGGCACAGGGTTCATCGACCTCCAGAGCGCACCCACAGGCAGAAGACCTAGCCAGGCAGTTGGTCTAGCAGATAATTCAGCAACTGGGATCCCTCTTCATAGCGCTTGCCGGCCCGGGGCAACAGCACGTCGGCACACAAAGCGCGAAAGTCGGCATTGTCTTTGCTCACCGCTAGCTCGTGCTCCTTGACGATGCGCCCGATCATCAGACAACTGCGCAGGCTAGGGTGGCGGGTCAAATCCAGCTTGCG
>NZ_JANSJN010000015.1:12565-24203 GCF_047462555.1 Synechococcus sp. B60.1 | reverse complement strand
AGCTCGTGCTCCTTGACGATGCGCCCGATCATCAGACAACTGCGCAGGCTAGGGTGGCGGGTCAAATCCAGCTTGCGGCGAAAAGCCCGCACAATGTGCACGATCTTGAGGGCATCGGGGGCAGATAGACCAATGCGGGCAGTGAGGATCTCTTTTTCGGTCTCGATGTCCGGTTCCCCCATATCGATGGTGATCATCCGATCCAGCAGCGCATCTTGGGCCTTGTGAACCCCGGTGTATTCCTCTGGGTTAGAGGTGAAGATGGCCCGGAACTGGGGATGCACCCGCAGATACTCGGAGCGGTTGCTATCTGGCGGCAACACCAGCAGCCTCTCTTCCAAAGCGCTCAGGAGGGCGTTGTTGGCCTCAGGGCGGGAGCGGTTGAACTCGTCGTAGATGAGGGTAAAGCCCTCGCGGCAGGCCAAGGTGAGGCGGGCATCCACCCAGCGCTGCCGCACGTCTTCTTCCATTTTCACCACCGAGTGGATGAAATTATCCACCACCCGCCGATGGGTAAAGCCGGTGCGCCCGCCGATCAGGTCGGAAGAATCAAAGCGATCATCGCCGTAGATCAGCATGATGGGGCGGCCCAGCAGGCTGGCCAAATGCATCGCCAGGGTAGTCTTGCCCGTGCCCGAAGGCCCCCGCAGATGCACCGCAAAACCCGACTGCAGATAGCGCAAAGCGCGGCGGGTAATCCGCTCGATGTAAGGAGTGTTCACAAATTGGCGGGGACGCGCCTGCAGAACCGTGGCCATAGCAATACCCAACTCTCAATTGCCGTGACGCTCTTGCCTTGACTATAGCCGCAACGGTTTTCTTGCGCTCCTAGGGATTGCGCTGGGCTCAGACCACAACCGTCGCTGACACCATACGCCGCAAGGTGGCCAAGATTTCCGAGGGATCCACCCCCAGATCCACCGCAGCCCGGGCTAGCAGATCCCGCACCCGCTCCCGATCCCCGATCACCTGCAGCAAGGTTAGGTTAGGATCCTGCGCTTGCAAAGCCTCTACATACTTGCGGACGTAGGCCATGATGCGATCCGAACTTTCCTCCTGCGCCGAAGCAGGCGGAGCTGGGGAGGGTTCAGGAGGTGCCCCAGAAGGGGGAGGAGGGGCTGTGTTGTCTGAGACTGGAACTCCAAGCTCTGGTTGGGTAACCTCAGACGAAACCGTTGCTGTAGCTTTGACCGAGCTCTCAGGCGGCTTATCACCCTCTTCAGATTCCTCAAGATCTGGGACAATGGCCTGATCCCCTGGGATCCCATTCCCCCACACCTGCTCGTGCAACGCCCTGCGGAAAGCCGCCAAAGCCTGCCGCAAAGCCTGGGCCTCTGCCCGCTGTTCTTGAGCAATCTGAGCCAGCTCCTGCCGCGCCAGTTGCTGCAAAGCTTGTACCCGCTGCCGCAATTCGGCATAGAACGCCTGCCGCACTTGTCGGGTTTGGTTAGCCATGGCCTGCCGCGCCTGGGCACAGGTGCTCAGCAGGCTCTCCACCGTCGCAGCCAAGTCGGCCCGAAAAGTCCGCAGCTCCTGCTGTTGGGCCTGCGATTGGGCGGCTCGTTCTTGGGCCATGCGAGAGAGAAGCTCCGCCACTGCTTTGGCCCGCTGGGCCACAGCCTCCAGGCGAGAATGCTCGTCCAAGGCCCGCTGCGCCACCCGGCTCTGCTCCAGGTTGCGCAGTTGGCTGCGACTTTGTTCCCTCTGCTGCCGTATTGCCTCTTGTCGTTCCTGGCAACGTTGTCTCAGCTCGGCCATCAGAGCGCGGTGCTGCTCCAGGCGCTGCTGCCGGGATCCGCTTAACAAACTTTGATTTTGAGCCGCCCGTCGGCTGCGGGCCGCGGCCCACTGTTCCTGCAAACTCATGGTGTGCAATCCCCCTACGTCCTTCTCAATGCCTGGGCGAATGCAGTTCTCCGCTTTTTCCCAACTCGCTCTCCACCAGCACGGCCTGTAGCTCAACACCACCGCCCGCTTCGATCCCCGAGCCGAAGTTAAGGAAGCAAGGCAGAGACCGACAGCCGCTCCCTGCCTTGCCTTCCCGACGACCCAACCCTTCGACCCCCGCGGTGTTGAAGGCAAGGGGATCGAGTGATTGGGGCAGATTTAGACGGCAGGGGCAGCAGCGGTAGCCGTCAGGCCCACAGCCTCGGCGTATTTCAGGTAGGTTTCCACCGAAGCCACAACGACGCGCGCCTCAATGGCCAACAGCTCGATCCCCACCAGAGAAACCCGTACCCAGGCATCGACCACGATCCCTTTGTCCAAAATGCGGTCGATCACTTCGGCCAAGCTCGAAGAAGAGTTCACTTTCTCGACTGCCATAACGATCTCTCCTGCACAGATGATGGTTGAAAAAGACAAACAATTCGGTAGCAAAACAGCAGGCGACTAAGGATCCCAAGCTGGGATTTGCCTTCTCCAGGGCGACAAGCGCACTTTCTGTCGCCCCATCCCTATTCTGCTAACTTTTTTCGGGGAGAACACCCGTGGATTCGCTTAAAAAATACGGCAGGTCAACAAGACTTACCGTCTTTTCCAAGCGCCATCCCCCCTACATAGTACCCGCCGAAAGAAAAAGTGGGTCAGGGGGTAAGAGTGTTTTTGGATCCCGGCTATGGAGATTGTCCAGCCAAGGTGCGGGCCAGCAGGGATCCCCTATACTGAGAGCAGTGCGCTTGCTGTCCTTTCGCTGGCCAAGAGGGCTGCCGTGACCGAGTTCAACACTGGGATCCCAAGTGTGCGCCGCCTGCAGAAGGTGATCCGGGAGCGGGAAATCTTGGAAGTTAAGCTCAACACAGGAGATGTCTTCGTCGGCCAGTTGCGCTGGCAGGATCCCGACTGCCTCTGTTTGGCAGACGCAGAGGGACAAGAATCGCTGCTGTGGCGCTCGGCCATCGCCTTTGTCAAAGTCAGGCCCCCCGCCTAAGCCCAAACCCCTGCAGCCTCTTCGTCACATCTGCTTCCTGGCGGTGGCGCTCTCTCTGTTGCACCCATCGACGGCTGTGGCCAAAGCGCGCGGCGAAGAGGTTATGATTCAGCTAGAAGTGTACTGTACAAGGAAAAAACTACCACCCTCCCCACTGCTATGACAACGGGTCTCATTGAGCTGAGCCTGCAGCCTCCTGCCCAACGGCACAATCACTACAGCCGCGAAGACTTTTTTCGCTTCGACCTTGCCCAGGGATCCCTGGTGGACTGGACGGGCACCCGCAATGTCTTGGTGAGCGAGGATTTTATCCTGGGCCTACAGCAGGGCTTAGAAGAAGAAGTGGGGGATGCCTCTGCCTCGTTGATGTACACCATTGGCCGCGAGTGGGGGCGCAACGATGCCATCCACTTCTCCCACTGGTTCGAGGAGGAGTATCGGCGCAAGCCGAAGCAGAGCCACCTGATGTTTCTTTTGGAAACCTGGTGGTGGCCTTTGACCTCGCAAGGCTGGGGGCGCTGGGAGGTGGAGACTGAGGGCCGGCGGCAGGGATTTATTTTCATTAATCTGTTCGACTCCGCCGTGGCCCGCACCCTGGGGGACGTGGGTAAACCTGTTTGCCACCTCTACGCCGGCTTATTTGCCGGGTTTTTCAGCGCCATGGTGGAACGACAGCTCAACTGCATCGAGATCCAGTGCTATTCCATGGGGGAAAGCTACTGCAAGTTTTTGCTGGGTAGTAAAGATCGCATCGATGCGGCTGCCTTTTGGCTCAACGAAGGGGCCACTGCCGGCGAAATTGCCCAAAAGCTGCGCTCTGGGCAAGGAGTGACCAAGTCATGACGGCAGAGGTTTTTCTGGAAGAGTCGGTGCAGAGCTTTTTTGCCCGCCTGAATTGGGATAACCGCCCTCTGCAAGACCCCTCCCTGCCCATGCCTTTTGTACGAGTGCAAGAGCACTTCGGCTCCATCCCCTGGGCGGGGGATCCCCTGGCCTTGGCGGCCCGTTCTATGGGATCCCTGGCGGCAGCGCCGCCGCAGGCTGAAGAGGAACAGATCACTTTGGCCGATTTATTCAGCCTGTTCTGAACTCCGACACCCGCTAAGCACCGACCAACACTTGGGAGAAGTGAGATGGTGAGCCCACTGGAGCAGATGCTAATTGAGGCAGAGGCCCGCTACCTCACACCGGAGCAACTGGAGCAGCTCAAGGCCTATGTACTGGGCTGGCCCAAAAGGCTGCACGTGTACCGGGCCGTACGGGAGCGGGAGAGCCAGATGGTAAGCCGCACCCTAAACACCCTTCAAAAGGAGATGCCCAACCTTTCCTCTCAGGTGGTGGATCTCTGCCAGCGGCACCTGCTCCTGTTGCTGCGTTACAGCGCCCTGGCCATGTTGCTCCAGGACGAGAACTTGTTGAAGGAGCGGCTGATCGAGTGGATGGAGGAAGAGGTGCGCCTGTACAAGCTGCAAAGCGCCTACGAGGTTGCTTATCGGATTTGTCAGCAAGAGCTAAGGGATCATCTGGCCCCTGGAGAGCTAGAGTTTATTCGCCCCTTGATTACCCAGGCGCAAGCAGCTTTGCTCTCTTTGGACGGACTCAGATCAACTGAGTAGAGGTCTCTCCTGCTGAGTTTCCCAATTACGCTGCCCTACTTGATAGCCCAGGGATCTTTGACATATGGCCGGCACCACCGCTATCCCCAATGGCTCCACCAGCTTCGACCCCTATACGCCTGTTTTGGGCAACTACTACGCGCCCAGCGCCTATCTGCAAGGCGATCTGGAGTCCGGTTTGCTGGCAAGTCGCCACGGTGACCGGCTCTTGGCCCTTCCAGAAGCATTGCTACGGGGCATCTACACTGGCTTGGAATATGAGACAGGGCAAGCCGCCCGCCTGGTATTGCGCAACTGTGGCCGTATGTGGGGCAAAGAGTTTTTCCGCCGCTTTGCCCAGGAGCTCTCCGACTACTACCAGAAGCCTTTGTCCGAGCTGGAGATGGGGCTCTTTTTACAAAATCTCAAACAAGCCTGGAAAACCCACGGCTGGGGGCTGATCGACATCGACTGGACTTACAAAAATCAGGGGGTGCTGGTGGTGTCAATCCGCAACTCTCCCTTTGCCGCTGCCACACCCCCTCACTTCAAGCGCCCGATGGGCTTTTTGGAGGCAGGGCTGTTGGCCACCTGGTTTAGCCAGTTGACTGGCCAGGATCTGGCCTGTGTGCAAACCACCAGCGAGGCTTTGGGAGCGAAGAGCAACTTGTTTATCTTGACCGCTGCCGCCCGCCTCAAGGAAGGAGAGGCCTGGGTGGACTCCGGCCTCAGCCACGACCAGATCCTGGAGAAGTTGTTACAGCCCGCCCCGTAACCCGATCCAGCAGCGGGATAGGATCCCTTCGAGACAAGTCTGTATAATTCTCTGGGAGCAAGACGAGCTCAAGCGCGTGAGGGTGTAGCCATTGGGGTGGCGGGTCAGAGCAATCCGAGGGGCCATCACCGTTCCGGCCAACACTGCCGAGGCCATTGGTGCGGCGGTGAACGAGCTACTGGACGCCCTGGAACATCGTAACGCCATCAATCCGGCGGAGTTGGTGAGCGTCATTTTCTCCGTCACCCCCGATCTAAACGCGGCCTTTCCCGCCCAATTTGCCCGCCGCCGCCCCGGCTGGGAGTTGGTGCCTCTGTTGGACGTGCAACAGATGGACGTCAACGGCGCTCTGCCCCGTTGTATCCGCGTTTTGATCCAACTGAATACCCCGCTGGCTCAAGCTGAGATGCACCACGTCTATCTGCGAGGTGCCCGCGAGCTACGGCCCGATCTCAGCCCAGTCTAGGAAGATAGCTTCTCCCGCAAGCGAGCTTCCCACTGCTGCAGTTGCTCTTGGCGGGCAGCCACCTCGGCTTCGCGACGACTCAGCTCTTGGCTTTGCCGGGTTAAAGATTGGCGCCAGCTTTCGATCTCCGCCAAGTCGGCTAGGCTGCAGGCCTGCGAGAGGCTGTGCAACATCTCCACCAACTTCATCGCCGCCTCTTCCACCCGCTGCACCTGCCGATTTTCCGCAAGCTCAACCAGCAGCAATACCCCCACGTTGTAGGAGGCTGCCTCCTTGGAGGTAACCCGTTCCGGCTGGCGCAGCGGCGTCCAAACTCCACCCTCGGCTTGCTGCGCCAAGAGCTGCAGCTCCGCCTGGCCAAAAAGACTTTTCTTGTCTACCCGCGCCAGATACAGCATGAAGCCTACTGGAATGTACAGGCCATCCTAGCACCGATCCCCTTCCTTTGAGGGATCCTGCCCTAAAACTGGGAGGGTTGTCCCCGGGAGGATCGATGTTAGGATCGGCTGTGAAATGGGCAAGGCCTGACGCCTTCCTGTTTTCATCAGTTTAGGGATCCCTGGCATGTTTCTCACCCAAAGCCCCTATTTTTTGATGGCAGCGCTGGTGGCGATTGCTAGTGGGGCCATCTTTGCCGTTCGCTTTATCAAGCGCGAGGCCTCCGCAGAGTCGGATGTGATTTTCGCAACGATGGGCCTGATCTATTCCGTCTGTCTGCTCTTGGAAGGTCAGCGCCTGATCCCGTTGCTGTTTTTTGCCCAGGTGCTGTTGGCGGTAGTGGCCGGCTGGTTTGCCCTCGAAACTTTCCGATTGCGGATCCTCCTGAACGAAAAGGTACGGCAGGTAGGCGGGCTTCGTCCGGACGCGCGGGGCCGGGGCTTCAGCCGCACCTATCCACCGGATGGCTATCCACAGGCGCGCAGCGTTTCCACGCGGGCTAGCGGATCCCGCATTCGCGACACTTCCTCCGCCAGTCGCTCCATTCCTGAACGTAGCGAGGAGCCAGCTCGTCGCCCGCGGCCCCAACTGACCAGCGATACCCGGGTGCGCCCGCGCCGTCGCCCGGAAGCGGAGGAGTATTACGACGAGCCAGAGACCCGCTCCCGTCGAGACGCCGAGTACGATGAGCAGGCTCCCCCTCGCCGCCCGGCTGCCGAGGACTATCCCGAGGATGCGCAGGAAGAACGGGGCACAGTCACCCGCCGCCGTCCCCCTCGTCTGCCTCAAGACCAGGAGGAGGGCTATGCCGATGAAAAACCTCGTCGCTCCTCCCGCCGCGTTGTCGAGGTAGAATCGGTGGAAGTGCAAGAGGCGGAGCCAGACGAGTACGAAGATGATTTGTTCTGACCTCACCCTCAAGCCGTTCTAGCCTAAGGGCGACTCCCAACTGCTTTCCTCCCCGAGAGATCTTAAGCCGGTTGGAGAGGGCTGTAGCTGTCCTTATCCATCGATCCTCAACCGGTGTTGCGCATACCAGCAGCGATGCCGTTGATGGTGAGCAGAGCTCCCCGCAGCAGTTCGGCGCGGTTGTACTGGGTGTTGTGAAGGTGGGACTTTTGCTTACCACGCAGGCGCTTGAGGAGCGAGACCTGAATAAACCCGAGAGGCACGATTGAACGGTTGCGCAGTTGCACCGAGCGCTTCAGGTAGGGGTCGTTCTCCAACAGCTCCTTGTGCCCTGTAATTTTCAAAACCATCTCGCGGGTGCGGTACATTTCTTGGGCAATGCACTCGAAGAGCTCCATCGCCCGCGCCAGGCGCTCGGGGGAGCTCATCTCTCGCACGTAATGGCGGGCAATTTGCAAATCCGCCTTGGCCAGGGTCATCTCCACTTTGGAGATCACCATGCGGAAGAAGGGCCACTCGCGGTAGAGATGCTGCAGGTGGTTGAGGTTGTGCTCGCCTTTAGCCGCGTATTCCTCCAGAGCGGTGCCCACTCCATACCAGGCAGGCAAGAGAAAACGGCTTTGCGTCCAACTGAATACCCAGGGAATGGCCCGCAGGGATCCGATATCTTTCGAGTTGCCGCTGCGGCGGGCAGGGCGGGAGCTGATCTGCAGTTGGCCAATTTCTTCAATGGGGGTGACCTCGTGGAAAAACTCCACAAAGCCCTCCTGCTCATAGACCAGGTTGCGGTACACCTGGCGAGAGCGCTCTGCCAGCGATTCCATCAGGCGCGACCACTCGTGCAGGTCATTGGGGTAGGTGCGCAGCAGGCTTGCCTGAATGACGGCGCTGGTAACAGTTTCCAGGTTAAAAATGGCCAGATCCTGGAGAGAATACTTGGAGGCCAACACCTCTCCCTGCTCAGTAATCTTGATGCGGCCCCCCACGCTGCGTCCCGGCTGGGCCAAAATTGCCTCGTAGGCTGGCCCTCCCCCGCGCCCCACCGAGCCACCCCGGCCATGGAAGATCTGCAACTTCACACCATAGGACTCGGCCACTGCCTGCAGCCGCTGCTGGGCTTTGTAGATCTCCCAGTTGCTGCTTAGAAAGCCAGCATCCTTGTTGCTATCCGAGTAGCCCAGCATCACCTCCTGTAGGTTTTCCTGCTGGGCCAAGTACTGGCGATAGAAAGGAATCTCCAACAACTGCCGCAGCACCTCTGGTGCCTGCTTGAGGTCTTCAACGGTCTCAAACAGCGGCACCACCGCCAGGGATCCCCGCCCGCTGATGGGATCATAAAGGCCCACCTCCTTGGCCAGCAGCAGCACCTCTAGCAGATCGCTCAGCTGGCGGCTCATGCTGATTACATAGGTTTGGCACATGGCCGGTCCAAACTCCTGCTGCAGCCGGCGCAGGGTGCGAAAGGTGGCAATCAGCTCTGCCGCCTTATCGGAAAAGGGAGCTTCTAGAGGGATGAGGGGCCGGCGGGTTTGCAGCTCCCGCAGGAGAAAAGCCGTTTTTTCCTCCTCCGTCATCTCGCTGTAGGACCGCGGCAAGATCCGCAGGTACTCGAAGATCTCGGTGAGAGCGGCCTCGTGGTAGCTGCTGTCTTGGCGGATATCCAGGTGGGCCAGATGGAAGCCAAAGACCTGCACCTGGTGAATGAGGTGATCCAACTGGCGGCAGGAGAGGCCACTGTTTTTCAAGCTGCTCTGAATAAGCTGCAAGTCGGCCAGAAATTCTTCCGCATTGGCGTAGGCGTTGTCCACGGGGGGAGGAGCGGGCAGATAGGCGGAGTCAGCCAAATTGCGGTTGCGCTCCCGCGTCAACTCCAGCCGCCGCTGGATATAGCTGAGTTTGAGCCGGTAGGGCTCCTGGCGATATTGCAGCGAAAAGGACTCGTAAACCTCCGGCATGAGGCGACGATCCTGCTCAAGGGCATCCAGCAACTGGCTGTCCACATCCCCCCAGTGCAAAGAGACGCTCAAGGTTTTGGTGAGCGCCTTCACCGACTCGATGTACTTGCCCAAAATTAGGTTGCGCTGGTAGCGGGCCGTTTGCCAGGTAACGTCGGCAGTGACGGAAGGGTTGCCGTCCCGATCCCCGCCTACCCACGAGCCGAAGTTGCAAAATCCTGCTGGCGGTGGCTCGACGCTGGGAAAGGACTTTTTCAGGCTGCGGCTGAGGTATTCGTGCAGCAGGGGGATAGCCTGAAACAGTACCTCTTCAAAATAGTGCAAGGTGTAATCGACTTCGTTGAGTACTGTTGGCTTGGCCTGATGCAATTCGTCGGTGCGCCACCAGAGCAGAACTTCCTCCGCCAGTTGTTCTCTCAACATCTGGGCCTGCAGAGGGTGGGATTGCTCTGCCCAGTCCAGTTGGCTGAGCAGGCGGGAGAAGGCCCGTTGCTTTTCGCGGATAGTGTGGCGGACAATCTCGGTGGGGTGGGCGGTGAACACCAGGCGGATGTGCAGCCGCTCCAGCAGCCGGCGCAGCAGTCCCGGCGGCACCCCCTGAACTCGCAGGTAAGGGAACAGACGTTCAAATTTTTCATTTTCCCGCACGGTGCGCTGCTGGCTGTCCACCATGCGCATATCTGAGTCTTCTGCCCGTTCGTAATGCTGTTCAACGATGTTGATCAACTGAAAGAACAAGGCGAAGGCGCGGGCCGTTTGAATGGCTGCATCGAGGCTGAGATGCTCGACAATTTGTAGTACTTCCGGGATGGGGTACTCCAAGGCCTGCCCTTCAGGGGAACACATGGAGCGCAGCCGCCGCAGTAGATCCACCAAAGGCTGCCCGCACTCCTGCAGGATTACGGATTCCCAAAGTTCTTCCACCAGTTGCAGGCGGCGATTCAACAGGTTGTTCCTGCGGTCAAGCACTTCATCTGTGGGGAGGGCACAGGCCAAGGGATCCCGTTCCGCCAGTAGAGGGGCCTCCTTCCGGCCATTGGCAGAACCCACTGCCCGCTCTGCACTCGTCAGGTGGGAGGAAGAGGTCATGAAGGCAGCTCCTAGAACAACCATCCCAATATTAGAGCCTGTTCGCTGGAAGCGCAGATGTAGCTAGCATCACCCTTGGAGGAGAGCTTTCTTGGCACCCTGGCCACCTCTCCCCCTGCTCCTCCATGCCTAGGGATCCCTGGATGGCCGGTTAGAGACGGCTGCGAATCACAAACGAGTAGTTGCTGCCGGGTTCCAACAGATAGTCAGATTTTTCCAAAAAGCGGCTCAAGGGCTCGCAAATCAAGGCCCGTCCTACGGAGGGTTCCACCTTCAGCTCCCCAGCTCGAAAGTGCCAGCAAAAGCGCCAAACCCAACCGTTGGCGTTGACTTCCCCTTCAATAGCGCCCTCCTGCCAGGAGCGGCGGGTAATTTGTACATGGGCGGTGGTCTGCGGCAGTCGGCTCATCCAGAACCTCCCGACGGGATCCCTTGTAGGGTAGCGCGCAAACCCCTCTCCGAGAAGTCGAAGATAGGCCATGAAGGGCTAGATAGATGCTAGACGGAAAGGGATCCCGTTGGTTGGATGGTTCTCTTGCCGAGGATAACAACAAACGCCCCTGGGGGGCTGTTTCTTCAGCTCCTGAGGCCGGGAACGATTATATAGAAACTATTGAGCGGCAGTTGCCAAAGCCTTGGGAGATTTTTTCTCCGGCTTCTCAGCCGCCACCTCCGCTAGCAAAGCCCGTAAGCTGGGAAAGAGAAAGTGATTTTCTTCGACATATTGCGCACCAAACAGTCCCTTCTCCGCCCAGAAAAATCGGTCTACCGTGTGCTCGTTTCGCCGAACCAGAATCAGCGCAGGCGGCTGAATAGAGTTTTCCTGTATATACCTCCGAGCGGCGGTTACAGACTTTTCTTCGCCGCTATCTAATTTAAATTGAGGAATATGATCTAAAATTTTGCGCCCCTCCAAACGACGGCGGCTCTTACGCTTTCTTCTCCTGACCAATGTCAGCCTCCTGTAGAAGGATTACAAGACAACCGCAAAGAATATATCAGTACTACTTAAGAAAATCAATAACTTCTACCGGCCTTTGTTATCATCCTTTACAGAGATAACAAAAGACAACAGACGTCCTCCTCCACGAACAGAAAAGAGAGGCAACTCACCTCTGTCGCCCCTCCAAGAACTCTGCCGAGAAACCGCCTACTCAGTTGAAAAATAAACATCCTCGCTCAGCAAGGGAGCGAGCCAAGAGCAGGTTAGGACAGGAGAGGCAATAGGCTATCGATGAGCTCTGAGGCCTGCGAAGAAAGTCAACTGCCAGCGCAGGAGACTCCCTTCGGATCTTGCTTCCAAGCTAGCATCGCCCAAAGGGATGCTCAACGGGACATATACTTAAACTCATATGCGGACAACCCCCCTTAGTGTGGATTAGGGTTGGTTAATGGCAACTGCGCAAACCTAGAGCAGCTCCACCAAAGGGAATACTCGCGTGGCGAGCAGCCTTTGGAGAGAGTACTACGACTGTACAACCA
>NZ_JANSJN010000015.1:0-12465 GCF_047462555.1 Synechococcus sp. B60.1 | reverse complement strand
AACCTAGAGCAGCTCCACCAAAGGGAATACTCGCGTGGCGAGCAGCCTTTGGAGAGAGTACTACGACTGTACAACCAGTTTTCTGTTTCTACAATATGTCCAGCAATATGTCCAGGATAGGTTTCCCATACTGCGTTAAACCCTTAGACGGCAGACAGACCTCTTGCTACTCTGGCTTCAGGCATGACCTGAGCCATGGGGGTTTTGGTCGGTCTCAGTCTAGGTCTAGGGAGTTTTGGGCATGAGGAAATTCGCGTTGCTGGTGAGTCTGGGATTGACTCTAGGATCCCCGCCGCTTTGGGCACAGAAGGCAACCTCGCTCGCCAGTCCTGCTGCAACTCCTTCTCCGGCTACAGGGGGGGATCCCAGCGCGCAAGCTTCCCCAACTCTAACTCCAGAGCAAGTTACCGATGCTCAGGTGGAGCAGTTGGTGCAGATTCTGTTGGAATTGGATCCTTTGATCCGGGAAGCCAGCGCTCAGTTGCGAGAGACCCAGAACGAAGAAGAGTACGAGCAGATTATGCAGCGCACGGAAACCCAAGCCAGCCGCATTGTCGAGAAGCAGGGGCTGACGGTGGCCGAATATCGCGAGCTGATGACCCTGGCCAACGAAGATCCTGTTCTGAACCAGCGAGTGCGGGCCCGCTTGCAAAAAGTGATCGAAGAAAGGGAGTCCTCTGCTTCTCCCCAGCCAGCCACCCCGACGCCTAGGCCCTAGGTTGAGCCGACTGCTGTTGGCTGGAGACAGAAAGAACCTAGGGCAACCGCGAGGTAGAACAAGTGTGGCCGGCCTCGCTGTTGAGGCAGATTTTCCCTTGCAACAAGTTCACCTGTTGTTGTACAGGGGTCAAGCTCAATCCTGTCCCTCCCTGCCGCCACAGATCCGAGCTGGGCACGCGCTAACCACTATTTGACGCTAACCTTGCAGGTACAGCGCAAGCCTTCCCGTCTTGCAAGGTAAAAAATAAAACGAGCTGCGAGGCAAATTATCAGCCTATTGGTGCAAGTTCCTTTCGGCATACAGCTCGCCAACGTAACCCCGTTAGCGGGTGGGGGGCCAAAGTTGAGGTACTGAGCAACTTTTTGGCAATCTTCCGGCTCCCGTCTCCCCAGGATGAGATCCTAGAATTGGAGTCTTCTAGGATCTTCTCTGGGACTTGAGGATGACAACTCCGCCTGAAAAGCCCGCCCCCAAAGTTCAAGCGGGATCTCTGCGAGCTGTGCTGAGCGTTGCACTGTTTCTGTTCTTACTGGCGCTGGTTTCCTACTTGAGTCTCAACTTCGTGCTGGCCTTGGTGGACAAGCTCAGCTAGCCACCCCCTGAGGCGATCCCTCGGCGCCGATCTGCCGGTAACCCTTTGTCTTCGGCAGCAGGAAAGATACAATGGATTTACACGGCTTAACACCTTTTCTCAGTTTCTACTCTCGCCATCATGAGCCCCCTCTCGTGGCTGAGACCATTTTCTTGGTTCACAGGTTCGCCGGGATCCGCTGTGCCCTATCTTGAGTCTCAACCTGCGCTGACGTTGCCGCGCCGGGATCTGGGCTGGAGGCGGTGGCTGCGCTACCTATATTTGCGCCTGTTGCGAATGCAATCCTCTCCCAAGGAGATTGCCCGCGGCCTGGCGGCGGGAGTTTTTGCGGGTTGTTTTCCCATCTTCGGCTTTCAAACCCTGGTGGCTCTGCTGTTGGCCGTTCCTTTGCGGGGCAACAAGCTGGTGGCGGCGGCAGGAACCTGGGTGAGCAACCCCCTCACCTATGTGCCGATCTATGCGTTTAACTACCGGGTGGGAGAATGGCTACTGGGATCCCGAACAGCCTTTGCCACTTCGGAACTGGTGGTAGCCCAGAACTGGATGCAGTGGGGCCTGGAGGTCTCGGGTACGCTCTTTGTCGGCTGTGCATTTGTCGGGTTTTGGGGCGCCCTCGTTAGCTACTTTCTGGGGCTGTGGCTGGTGCAGCGGATCCGCCGGCGGCGGAGAATGGGCCGAGTCTGCAATACCCTGTGAAGGGATGTAGGGCGGCTCAGAAGGCCCAACCCAAAGCTGAACTAGGCCGGGATCCCTGGCGGCTCAGACTTCAGAGATGGATCGAACTTCGGAGAACAGAAGGGTTTGACGATGGAAGACATGCGATCGCTATTAACCGATCTCAGCCGCCGCTCGCAGCGATGGGGGGAACAATTGGGATCCGCCTTGCAGACGGGCATGAGCCAGCTTACCCAAGCTCCTCAGCCGATTGTGTTGCTCTCGCCGCGGGAGCTGGAGAAGATGCGACGGGCCTGCCGCCTGGCCGCGGATCTGCTCAAGCACCTGGAGCCGATGGTGCAGCCGGGGGTTACCACCCAAGAGCTTAACGACGAGGCGGAGCGCTGGACGCGGGCCCACGGGGCCAGGAGCGCCCCTCTGGGCTACCACGGCTTTCCCAAGTCCATCTGCACCAGCGTCAACCACGTCGTCTGCCACGGCATTCCCAGCCCCAAACAGATCCTGCGGGAGGGGGACATTATCAATATTGATGTCACCCCAGTTTTGGATGGCTACCACGGCGACACTTCCAAAACGTTCTTTGTCGGGCAGCCTTCCGAGCGGGCGCGGCGTCTGGTGGAGGTGGCGGAAGAATGCCTGCGGCGAGGCATTGCCGCCGTGAGGCCAGGCGGCAGAGTTGGGGATATCGGGGCTGCCATCCAGGAGTACGCCGAGTCGCAGGGCTACAGTGTGGTGCGGGACTTTGTCGGCCACGGGGTGGGACGGCAATTCCACACGGCACCCCAGATCCCCCACTACGGCGAACGGGGGAAGGGGGAAAAGCTCCGCCCCGGCATGGTGTTCACCATCGAGCCGATGATCAACGAGGGTACCTGGGAAGTGAGGGTGCTGCCCGACAAGTGGACGGCTGTTACGGCAGATGGCAAGCTCTCCGCTCAGTTTGAACATACGGTTGCCGTTACCGAAACCGGCGTGGAGATCCTGACTCTGCCTTCTTCAAGCTCCTAAGCCCTTTATGGACAGTGTGAGCGCTGCCGATCCCCGCCTGCGTCTCTCCTCTGAGAATCTACTGCTGCTGCTGGCGGCAGCAGCGGGGTTGGGCACAGGGCTTTTGGTGGTGGGGTTTCGCTATCTCATCGGCTGGTGCCGCTATCTTTTGCAGGATACTCTCGTCGATAGCATTGTCAGGGCTGCGCAACAACACGGCCTGTTGCTGCTGGGATCCTGGGCAACCATTTTGGCGCCACTGCTGGGGGGTCTGTTGATCGGCACTCTGGGGGTGGTTCTGCCTTTCCCCAACCTCAGCCTCTCCAGTTTGGTGAGTTCCAACCGACCTCTCGCCCCTCGCCCAGAGTGGATCCCCCTTAAGCTGGTGGCTGCTGCCATCTCGTTGGGGGCGGGAGCCTCGCTTGGGCCAGAGGCCCCCAGCGTGGAAAGCGGGGCCCTGCTGGGATGTCTGCTCGGGCAAAACCTGCGCCTCTCGCGGGAGCGAGTGCAACTGTTAATGGCTGCAGGGGCAGCGGCGGGGCTGGCGGCGGGGTTTAACGCGCCGATTGCTGGGGTGTTTTTGGCGCTGGAGCTGGCCTTAGCTCGCTCCTTTACCACGTCGGCCGTCAGCGTCGTGGTGTTGGCAGCGGTGGTGTCGGCCCTGATCGCCCAGGTAGGGCTGGGGGCGCAGCCGGCCTTTCTGCTGCCGACCATTACCCAGCCGGCTTTTGTCTTACCTGCCTACGAGCTCCACAGCCTCCTGGAGGTGCCCCTCTATTTGGGTTTGGGCCTTTTGGCCAGCTTGGTCTCCATCGCCTTCGGCTACGCGCTGGAATGGGGCAAGCACCTGTTCGGTAGTGGCCTCCTGGCGGCCTGGCCGGCCTGGAGCAAGCCGATTCTGGGCGGTGGGATCCTGGGCTGTGTCGGCCTGGGGATCCCGTTGGCCCTGGGGGTGGGCTACGAGACGATTGAGTTGATTCTGCAGGCGGTGCCCTTTTCCCTCGGCCAGCTTGGCCTGCTGTTGCTAGGCAAGTTATTCCTTAGCGCAGTGAGCTTGGGCAGCGGCTTTGTCGGGGGAACCTTTGCCCCGGCTTTGTTCTTGGGGGCGGTGTTGGGGGCAGGCTACGGCCAGGTGTTGGGAAAGGCTTTGCCTGCTATTGCCCTCTCTCCCCCTGCCGCCTACGCCATGGTGGGCATGGGGGCGGTGTTGGCGGCCAGCGTGCGGGCTCCCCTAACGGCGATTTTGCTGCTGTTTGAGATGACGCGGGACTACCACATCGCCTTGCCAGTGATGGCAGCGGTGGGCTTGAGCATTTGGCTAACGGAGCAGTTGCACCCGCCGGCCATTTACCCTTCCGCCCGTCGCAGGCAGGAGCCGAAGGGCCTGACGGTTCAAGAGGTGATGGTGCCCCCTTCTCTGCTGCTGCAACAGGATACGCCCCTGCGGGAGGCCCTGGAGCGTTTGCTGCAACAAAAGTGTCACAGCGCTTTGGTGGTGGACGGGCAAGAGCGGCTGCGGGGCATTCTCACTCTGGAAGACCTCGAGCGGGCCCTGGCCCACAGGGAAGCCGGGGAATTGGCCGAACTGACGGTAGAGCAGGTCAGCCAGGCTCCTGTGCTCACTACCTTCCCCGACGAGGCCGTGGCGGTGGCCGCCGAGCCGATGTACGAATACGATTTGCGCCAGTTGCCAGTGGTCTCGCGGGAGGATCCGGAGCATGTGGTTGGCCTCCTGGATCGGGAGCGGGTGTTGCTCTCCCAAGAGATCGAATCTATGCGGCAAGTCCTTGAGCCGGAAGTTCTTGCTCCAGATGGGGGCAAAAATGGGATCCCTGCCCAGCCCACCCCCTCCTCCCCTACGCCGGCAGACTAGGGAGCAGCGCTGCCGCAGCGGGGCGGAGGGACATTCTTGACACTCCTCCACTAAAGTCGGGGGATTCTTACGCAGTCCATAAACGAACTCACAAAGGCACTGTCAAGACGCCTCTACACAGTTCCCTGCAGCAGAGCCCCAAGGTTCTGCTGGGGGAGTTAACGGGCAGAATCTCGGCAGATCTCCTGGAGCAGGTGGGCAACTGCCTTGCTGGCAGCGGGAAGAGCTGTCGCCTTCAAGTTGGCGGCCATTTGGGCAACCACCTGGGGCTGAGCCAGCCAGGCCAGCACCGTCTGCCGCAGCAAGGCTAGATTCTCCTCAGATTCTCGCATGACCACTCCCCCACCCCGTTCCACAAAGGCCAGGGCGTTGTGATACTGATGGTCTTCGGCGGCAAAAGGATAGGGGATCAAAATGGCGGGGGTGGCGGTGGCCCACAACTCTGCCAGGCTGAGGGCGCCAGCTCGGCTGATGGCAAAAGTTGCCCGCTGCAGCAGGGCCGCCACATCGGTGCGGAAAGGAAAAGCGCGGTAGCGGGGATGGGAAGGGATCCCAACCTCACTGCCGCCGGTCAAATGCACAATCCAGGCCCCTGCCTCCAACCAGGCCGGGGCACAGGCGGCCACCATGCGGTTCAGGCCCCGTGCCCCCTGGCTTCCCCCCATCACCACAATCAAAGGATCCCCCTCCGGAATTGGCAGATCCGCGGGCAAGGGCTGGGGCTGATAGAACTCCGATCGCACCGGCGTGCCCACCACGCAGGTGATCGCCCCTGGCAAATGCTCTGCCGTTTCCGCCATGCCCAGGGCCACCAGCCGACAAAATCTCCCCAGCCAGCGGGTCACCTTGCCCGGAAGGCAGTTGGACTCATGTAGCAACACCGGCACCCCCAGCGAGCGAGCCGCCAAGATGGTCGGGGCGGCGATGTAGCCGCCGGTGGTCAGTACAGCGTCAAACCGTCCTTTCCTAAGGATCCGCTGCACCTGCAGCGTTGCCCATGCCAACTGACCCAGGGATCCCAGCTTCTGCCAGGGGGATCCCTGCCAGCCGGACATGGCCACTCGGTGCAGCGGGTAGCGATCCGGCACCAGCTTCGCCTCCAGCCGCTGCGGCACCCCCAGCCACTCAATCTGCCAGGTTGGCAACTGCTCGACAACGGCCAGCGCCGGAAAGATGTGTCCTCCCGTTCCGCTGGCCGCAACCAACAGCCGCAGAGGTGAAGCTGTGTCCCTGGCGCGTGTGCTCACCCGTGTTAGGAGCCGTTGAGATCAACGTAGCGCAGGAGAGTACCCCGCTGCCCGAGGATAAACCCTTGCTCCGGGCCGAAAAACTCAATGCTGTAGAAATTGGCGGGAATGTTGCTCAATTGCTTGGCCTGCTCCCAGGTTTTGCCGCCATCGGGGCTATGGATCAGGGTAGCGCCGCCGCCTACCACCCATAAGTCGTGGTCGTTCTGGTAGGCCGCATTCAGATAGCCAAAGCTGAGGGCTCGCCCAGGGCGCAACGGCTTGGACCACTCGCCGGAGGTGAAGTCGTCCGTGAAAGCAATCTCCGCCCCTTGGTTCAATTTCCAGGCGCTGCCGTTGGGGCCAAAGCCCATGTTCTGAATGCGGCGAGAGCTTTCCCGTGGATACGGCTTCCAGGACCGACTTTCGGGGGTGTAGAGAAAGTAGAAGCTGCCCCGCGATGACACGGCCAGATACTCTCCTCCTGGGCCGCGGGCAATGTTTTTAATTGCCCCAATCGGTTCTTCTACCTGGGCATGCCAGGTCTGTCCCCCATCTTCCGTGCGGTAGATGGCCCCCACATTGGTTACCATCTCAGCAGCCCCAGGCCCCAGGGCTTGGATCAGGAGCGGCTCCCCCGGCAGTTGGTTGCTGAGGCGGATGGAAGTCCAGTCGGATCCCTCGTTGAGCGTGTGGAGGAGGATCTTCGGCTGCCCCACCACCCAGCCTTCTGCTCCAGCAAAGCTAATCGAGCTCAGGTAGGCTTCCGGCTCCAGTGCCGTCAGCTTGCGCACCTGCCAGTGGAGGCCACCATCCTGAGACTCCAACAGCGTCGCTTTATCGCCCACCAGCCAGCCATGAGAAGGGTTGGTGCCGGTGAAAGCAATGTCCAGCAGGATGTTCTGGGTGGGCACCTCGACTTGTTGCCAGGGCACCACCTTCATGTCTGGCATCCGCGCCGCCATCAGCAAGAGAGAGAAGGCAGCCAGCAGCACCAGTCTCCAGAGCTTAAGCATCTTGGCCATCACTCGACGAAGTAGAAACTCATCAAAAACAAAAATCCCAGCGCCAATCCCAAGAAGATGAGTAGGTTCTTTTGGGCAGGGGTCATTACATTGACCCCCAGGCCGTAGCGCAAGTTCTCTTGAAAACCGGAAGGCTTGCCCTTGGCGCCCACCGCTTGAAACAGGCGCTTGCCGGCGCGGCACACCGGACATCTCCAGTCGGCAGGCAGCTCCTCAAAGGGCACACCTGCCGGGATCCGATTGAGCTGATCCCCCTTGGCCGGCTCGTAAACATAGCCACAAGAGCGACATTCATAGCGCTGCATGCGCATGGGATCGCCAACCTGCGCATCGGCTTCATCTTCCGGCAACTCGATTAGCTTCGGTACCCTGGAGGGCTTGGGCGGGTTGACGGGATCCGGTTGCGAGCCATTCATGGTCTGGGAGGCATTTGCATCACCAGATCTTATTATGAGAGGAATTGTTACAAAAATCTACTCGGCCTTCTGATCCTTTCCTCAAAGCACCGATTGCCAACTCGGGGGGCGGGGAGATTTTGCAGAGTTAAAAACAGCCACGAGATGGGATCCCCTGGGACTCCGTCTTGAACAGGGGCCTACCTGGCCTATCTCTTGACACCTCTCCGGCAGCGTCAAGGAACGTCGTCTCACTCGCCAGCGGGGCGAAGGGGTCTGCCAGACAAACCGGCCAGGGTTCACGCCTTAGATCCCATGCTATGTTTTGACTATCCTATTCCCATGTTGTGCCAGTGGGTGTCCGCCATGACCACGCCCCCTCGCCGACCTACCCTCAACCACGTGTTGATCGTCAAGGATCGCCACGGGCCAAAGGCTTACTGGCTGACAGCCGAGCTCTATTCCCTGGGGCGGGATCCGAGCAACAGCATCCGCATCGACTCCCAATACGTCTCCCGCCACCACGCCATTTTGGTGAAGACTGAATCTCCCTCCTCTCCCGATGGGTTTACCTACCAAATCATCGATGGAGACATCCATGGCACGCCCAGCACCAACGGCCTCTACATCCGGGGGGAGCGGGTGGAGTTTCGCGATCTCGAGGACGGAGACGAGATCCAGTTTGGCAACGACGCTACTGCCACCTACTCCCTGCAAGCTCAGGATTTGGACAGGATTCTCTCCACCTTTGAAAATACCCAGATCGTTGGCCTGTGAGAGCCGATTCATCAGTTGGGGGGGAAGGCGGTGGCGGGGTCATTGACTCTTTGCAACGCAGCAGCTCTTGGATGAAAAGGCTGTTGGCCTGCTGGCGCGAACGGTGAGGGGGGCGCTGCCTGCCAACGTGGAATAGAGAGGCTGTTACTGGCTAGCGGGCGCTACCCAGGTCTGCAAGCTGGCTTCAACTCCAGAGCAGGCGACCAAGAGGGGCCTACGGCTTGCTGCGCGAAAGAGGCCACCCTGCAAGCCCCCGCTGCTACTGGCACCCACACCAACCCATAGGCCAAGCGGGAAAGCGTCAGCCCTGTCTGTATCCAAAACCAGGTGTCAATCCGGCTTGTGAGTGGGAGGGGATGTGGACTCCGACGCAGCCAAGGGGATTTCCCTAGCTGGGGCTGCTACAGGCCAGACTAGAAGTTCGTGGCTGGGTTGCTAAAAGCCCTCCGTTTTAGCTGTGGGCTAGTTTACGTTTGGTGGAGTGCTTTGAAAACTGTTTGGCCAGAGGTGTGAAGAACACAAAACATGCATCCTCCGGGGATCGCTGGAAATTTACAGCTCTAGGCTCCATGGCGGGGAGCGCTTGGGTAGTGTTTCAAGCGGAAAGGCAAAGAGATGTAATTCGGAAAACCTAACTCAGGTGATCTCAATCAGCACGAGCCTCTGTTCAAGAAGATAGGTTACAGTTAACCAAAGGGATAACAATTTTGACGAAAAAGACATCTTTTCCTTTCTAAGCTGACTTTTTGATAGGCTGAGGTCGATCACAGGGAACGGAGGCGTTGAACCGTGGAGCATGAAATCGTGTATCAACTAACCCTGGAATGGGTCGAGGCCGACCGGCGCCGATCTCAAACGGTGTTGCCCGTCCTCGGCAAGCTGGTTACCATCGGGCGGGATCCCGGCTGCGATGTGGTGCTCAACGACCCAACTCGCTCGGTCTCAGGAATCCATGCCGGGCTTTATCTCGATCCCAAAACTCTCAAGTTTTACATTCGCAACTTGACCCGGGATCGTTTGCCGCCTAAGCAACCCAACCCCATTTGGGTGAATGGCCGAAAAATCATTCAGGAAGAGCCTGCGCTCGAGGCCAATAGCCAAATTCAATTGGGGCGTATTGTGCTGAGCATAAAATCCATAGAGGTTGCCGGAAAAGATCAAGGGGTTTCTCTGAACCGCGGGACTTTGGGCACCCTCAAGGTTAAGTGCAGCCGCCTGGAAAACCCTCACTACCTGCCCCCGGAATATCAGGGCCAAAATTGCCCCTATTGCGGACATTTGGTCTTAAGTGCTTCGCTGGTGATCCCTCCTCCAGAGGCTGACAGAGCCCCGCGATCTCCTGCCTAGAGAACTAAACCGTTCCATTTTTCTCTTGGAGCCCAGCAGTTGAAAAAGGGATCCCAAGCCAAGTCCATGGTGACTCATGAGATTACATTGTTCTGTGTTGTTCTCGATTGAGTCATTTTTACCTTTACAGAGGTGAACAAAAGCCATGCAAATTCAACTAAGCTGGGAAGATCCCATTACCGAAGAACAGCAAGAGCTGATTTTTCCATTGCCTCTTGCCTTGGGCAGAGAGCTGGCCCAACTGCCCCAGGAATGGCAGGGGCAAGAAGTGGCCCGGGCGGTGTTTGCTAGCCGGGAGATCTCCCGTTACCACGCCCTTATCTATCTCGGTGAGGATGGTCAGGTCATCTACGAGGATCGCAGTGCCAACGGCAGCCGCATCAATGGGGAAAAAATCCGACAAGCACGCCGGGTGCTGCAGGGCGGGGAAGTGGTGGAGCTCGGCCCCTACAGCATCACCGTCAGTTTGCTGAGGGATCCCAACGCCACCCTGTTGATCGGCACCCCCACCCTTTTGCTGGAGCCCCGCACCGACCTCATTCGACCGGCCACCCAACCCGACACCGCATTTGAGGTTCCCCCGGCTTCCACGGTGGTTTTCGCCCCGGAGCAACTCCCCGAGGTGCGGGCCAGCTCAGACTTTCCGCCACCGGACTTGTTTCGAGCCGAGCAAATTGCCCTGAGCGCTCTCAAAGCCACCGGCCTACCCGTGGAGGAGACCCTCTATTTGGCGTTGGGCGGCGGTATGGGCAGCTTTGTCTGGGTGGATACCCTGCGCATCTATGGGGTCAGATCCGAACACATCCGCGTCATCAGCATTGCCCGCAAACCCTACGAACGCTATGAACGGCTGTTGACCAACTGCCAGATCCCCCGTTGGAAGCGAATTCGCTCCGGCTCCGATTCTTGCCCGGACAACATTTGGGGCTGGCCCGGCTATGCCTTGCGAGAGGCCTGGCGCTCTTTTTTCTCTGGCCAATTGTTGGAAGCACTCGGCTTTTTGTGGCAGGTCTTTAGTGAGCCTTTGTTGGCAGATACCTACACACCGCTGGCAGGGAATGTATTTGCCTCGATGGATCGGGAAGCAGCTCGCATTGGCTGGGATCAAATGCTTTGCTACGGCCATATTCGCGCCGTTCGCAAAACGGAGGATGGGCGATATGTGGTGGCCTATTCGGCAACGCGCCCCGGCCATACAGATCACCGCTTTATGGTGGCCAAGTACGTGCATTTGGCAACTGGGTACCCGGCCATCAGACTGCTCAACGATCTGCAAGAGTTTCGGGAAAAAACTGGCGATCTAAAGTCGGTGGTACACGGCTACGAGCCCCATGATCACGTTTATGAGCAATTGGAAAAACAGGGCGGCACGGTCTTGATCCGCGGATTTGGGATCGTCGCTTCCCAGGTGATGGAGCGCCTCTACCAAGCCCGCAAAGTCAACCCCCGCATCTCGGTGGTGCATCTGAGCCGTGCGCCCAAAGGCGGCAATCGCTTCGGACGGGCCAAACGGGCGGTGGAAAACCATTGGGAGTTTCAGCCTTTTAACTGGCCCAAAGGCACTTGGGGCGGGGTTCTGCGCGCCAAATTGGAAGCAGCAACCCCCCTGGAACGGCGCGAACTGCTGGAAGCCTGGGGCGGCACCACAACGGCAAGCCGGCGCAAGTGGCGGCGGATCGTGCGGCAAGGGCTGCAGGAGGGCTGGTACTCGATTGTCTTTGGCAAGGTGGAATCGGTGGTTCTCGGCGACAAGGGCAAGCCGGTGACCTACATTCGAGGTACCCACAACAACACCCAATTGAAGGTGGAAGCCGATTTCGTTATCGATTGCACGGGCTTGGTTTCGGATCCCATGACCAATCCCCTCCTCAATGATCTGATTACCCACTACAATCTGCCCCTCAATCCCCACGGACGCCTACATGTTTCCAACGATTTTGAGCTGGTGGAGATGCGCAACGGGGATGGACGGATGTACGCTGCCGGGATCATCACCTTAGGTGGACCCTATGCGCCGGTGGATACGTTTTTGGGCCTGCAGTACTGTGCCCATCGATCGGTGGAGCACTTGGCTCGGCTGGGGGCACCAGGGGTTAAAGGTCTAGAAGGGATCCGATCCCTGTGGCAGTGGTGCAAGTGGGCCTTGAACCTCAGCCCTTAGCCTTTGAACTGAAGCCAAACGAACTAACGATTTGGGCCAACGAAACTGGAGGAAACCATGACACCCACTCTCATTGGCCGTTGGCAAACCCGCATTTTTTTACTGGCTACTGTAGGTGTTTTAGCGACTTTGCCTTTTTACTTTGGACTGACTGGACATAGAGGCAGCCTTACCTATTTTTGGGTGCTGTTCTACGTAGGTTTGTTTGGCTGTGTTTGGGATGTTGTCTATAACTACCTGATGGGGTGGAGGTGGGATCACGATTGGCCTGGGATCCTGCAGCTTTTGGCCGGCATTTGGGAAGGGCTTTTCTTGGGCACAGTCCTGAGTCTGGTGGGCCTTCCCCATATCCCAAGCCAACGGTTTGACCTGGGCGACTTTATTCTCCACTACAGCGTGGTCTGGGTTTGCCTTTACCTCAGCGCTTGGGTGGTGATGCGGATTTTGTTTCCCCGCTGGCGCTTTCGCGGCGGAGAGTGGCTGGGGCCATGGCCTCGCTCCGACAACTAGAGAAACCAGAGTTTTGCCCCCCGCAAGCCTGTACTCTGATGGCTCGCACCCAGATCAACCTCTACCTGGAGATCCTTTGCGCCCCTGGGATCCTGCTGAAGCCGGATCCCTGCCGCCTCAGCTCCAGCTAGGGTGTCGGCTGGATTGACCAGATGTGGGATCCCCATCTGGATCCT
>NZ_JANSJN010000014.1:32589-36704 GCF_047462555.1 Synechococcus sp. B60.1 | reverse complement strand
GGCAGAGGAAGAGACAAAAATCTCGCCGTAAAGCGGATGGGGAAACCCCACCCGCCTGCGCGGTGGGGTAGTTCATAGTGCCCTTTAGGCAACCGAGGTTAGCGGGTGGAGCTGGGAGCTCTTAACCTCTTCAGAGCTGAAAGGGGGAACCCCTGCTCCCGACTGATCTGCTTTGAAGAGCGGGGAATTGCAGTAATGAATTTGCACACGAGTAGGCCGGCCCAAGCCCAAAGCAGATCCCAGGCAGCGCGCTAAAACCTGCACTTTGAACTCCAGTTCGCCAATAGTGTCCATATACTTGCGGCCCTCCCTCCAACCCCATCTCTAAGCCCAGCTTAGGAGAAGATTGAGGATAGTTCTTCAGTGGGAATACAGAATTTGCCAGGCTAGATCATGCAAAGCTGGCACTCTTTTTAGAGAGAAAAAAGCTGAAACCTGGCCAGGCTTTCTCCGGAAGATCCCGGACAAAGGGCCGGAAGCTACCCGTTGATTAACGTAAGTAAAAATAACGCCTAGAGAAACTACGGAAAAAAGCTGGAGACCAAGCTGAGGCGACGTGGGGAGTATGCCCGTCTACCTTTACTGGGGAGATGATAGCTATCGCCTCCTGCAGGCGGTGCAAGAGCTGCGCGATCAGGTACTGGATCCCGCGTGGGCTGCCTTTAACTACGATCGCCTGCCACCGGAATCCACCCTGGCCGGACTGAACCTGGCCATGACGCCGCCTCTGGGATCCAACGCCCGCCTGGTTTGGCTGGAGGAGACAACGCTCACCCAGCAGTGTTCCGAAGAGTTGGTAAGAGAACTGGAGCGAACGTTAGCTTCTTTGCCCCCCACAACCCATCTGGTCTTGACCACCAGCAGCAAGCCGGATGGACGTCTCAAATCCACCAAACTCCTCAAGCAAGGGGCCATTGTCCGCGAGTTTTCCCAACTGCCCCCCTGGGACGAAGAGGGCATTCTTAAGCAGGTACACCGCGAGGCCCGACAGCGGGCTCTCAAGCTCAGCCCAGAGGCAGCCCAGAAGTTGGCTGAGGCGGTGGGCAACGATTCCCGCCGTTTGGCCATGGAACTGGAAAAGCTGGCCCTGTTTACGGCAGGCCAGCGGGATCCCATCTCCCCTGAGCAAATCGAGGCTCTGGTTCCTGCCAGCGCCTACAACAGCTTTCAACTGGCCGCCTCCCTGCGCCAGGGCAACTTGGATCGATCCCTGCAGATCCTGAACCATCTGCTGGATCACAACGAGCCGCCCCTTAAGATCCTGGCAGTGTTGGTGGGCCAATTCCGCACCTGGCTGTGGGTAAAGCTACTGCTGGAAGAGGGAGAACGGGATCCCAAGGTCATTGCCCAAAAAGCAGAGATTGCCAACCCCAACCGGGTTTACTTCTTACAAAAAGAGGTGGGATCCCTAAAAAGCTCAGCACTGCTGAAGGTGATGCAGCAACTTCTACAACTGGAATATCAGCTCAAGCAAGGTCAGCCGGAGCGAGAAGTGTTTCCAGAGGCTCTGATCCAGACCGTGGCCATTCTCCAACAGTCCTGAGCTTTTCTGTCGTTGTTACCCCGTCCAGGGACAGTTCTCACAATGGCCCATTTAACGGACAGCGTGCTCGGCCGGGATCTCCTTCAGCCTTGGGGAGGGGGATCCCTCTTCGCGACTCAGAGCAAGTAGAGCAGGATAAACAACACAATCCAAACCCCATCCACAAAGTGCCAGTAGATCTCGGCAGCCTCGACGCCAAAGTAGTGTTGGACACTGTAGTGGCCCGGCTTCAGGGATCGCCAAAGCACCGCCAAAATAAACAGCAACCCTGCTGCTACGTGCAGCCCGTGAAACCCCGTCAAGACATAGAAGGTACTGGCAAACAAGTTGGTGGTGAGGCCAAACTCCAGGTGGCTGTACTCGTAGAGCTGCCCGGCCAGGAAGATGGCCCCCAGCAGGGCAGTGAGGGCAAACCACAGCCGCAATCCCTTGACGTTATTGGCCTGGATGGCAGGCTTGGCCTGGTGGATAACCCAGCTGCTGGAGAGGAGGATTGCCGTGTTGATCCCAGGCAAGAGCAGTTCCCGCTCCGGCGTCCCTTCCGGCGGCCAGACCGGGGCCGTGAGGCTGTAGGCCAAATAGGCCATGAACAGGCCCAAGAACAGACAGCCTTCCGCTACCAGAAACATCAGCAGACCAAAAACGCGATGATCTGGGTGCTCGACATGAGCGGCATGGGCCTGAGTGTGGCCGACCATTAAGGCATCAGAAGCGAGGGATCCTTGCATATTCCTGTCCACTTAAAATCAATTTTCGCCAAATTCCAGAGACTTCTTGAAACTGTAGGGGCAGCCCAGCCAAGATCAAGACGGGAATACCCGGCGAGCAGAGGATGGATACCCAGCGGGCAAGTCTCCTGCTAAGAAGAAGTAGGCTCCGCCTCAGCCAGCGCCAGCTCCCGCAAGCTCTGCAACTGGGCGGCCAAGTAATCCAAAGTCTCCTTGCTGTGCAGCCCGTAGTCGTAGGGGCCAGTTAGCAGGATGGGATCCCCGTAGAAGTTGTGGGCAGGCGGTGGGGAAGAAGTTGTCCACTCCAGAGTTAGAGCCTGCCAGGGGTTGTCTCCGGCCTTGGGCCCAGCTACCCAAGAGTAGATGGCGTTCACCAAGAAGGGCAGCGTGGAAATGGCCAGAATGAAAGCCCCCACCGAGCTAATCCAGTTGAGGTCGGCAAATTGCGGGTCGTACTGAGCCACGCGGCGGGGCATGCCCATTAGACCCAGCTTGTGCATCGGCAAAAAGCACATGTTGAAGCCGACAAAGGTCAGCGCAAAATGCACCCGCCCCCAGAACTCGTTCAGCAGCCGGCCGGTCATCTTGGGGAACCAGTGGTAGAGGCCGGCATAGATGCCGAACACGCTGCCGCCAAACAACACGTAGTGCAGGTGGGCCACCACAAAGTAGGTGTCGTGGACGTGGATATCCAACGGCACCGAAGCAAGGATGATCCCGCTCAAGCCGCCGATGACAAACATGGAGATAAAGCCCATGCCAAACAACATGGCTGACCGGAAGTGGATCTTGCCGCCCCAGAGAGTGGCCAGCCAGCTAAACACCTTGATCCCGGTGGGAACGGCAATGGCCATGGTGGCGATCATGAAGAACACCCGCATCCAGTCGGGGGTACCGCTGGTAAACATGTGGTGAACCCAGACAATCAAGCCCAAAAAGCAGATGGCCAAGCTGGAGTAGGCAATGGCTTTGTAGGCAAAGATGGGCTTGCGGGCATGCACCGGCAAGATCTCCGAGATCATGCCGAACACCGGCAGAACCATGATGTACACCGCCGGGTGGGAGTAAAACCAGAACATGTGCTGGTACACCACCGGATCCCCGCCGCCACTGGGGTTGAAGAAGGCCGTGCCCGCCAACAGGTCAAAGCTAAGCAGGATCAGCGCCCCAGCCAGAACCGGCGTTGCAATGAGGGTAATGATGGAAGCAGCCAGCATCGCCCAGCAAAACAGAGGCATATCCTCCATCTTCATGCCGGGCATGCGCAGCTTGAGGATGGTGGTAATAAAGTTCACGGCCCCCAGAATGGAAGAGGTTCCGCCTAACAAAATGCTCAGGATCCAGAGTTCTTCTCCCACTTTGCCACTGATGAGGCTCAGCGGCGGATACGAGGTCCAACCCGCTGCCGGGGCCTCGAGGAAGAGGCTAGCCAGCAGCAAAAGGCCGCTGGGTGGAATTAGCCAAAAGGCGACGGCGTTTAGCCTAGGAAAAGCCATGTCCCGCGCCCCGATCATCAGCGGCACCAGGTAGTTGCCAAAGCCCCCCATCAAAGCCGGCACAATCCACAAAAAGATCATGATTGTGGCGTGCAAGGTAAAAGCGCCGTTGTAGCGCTCAAAACCGAGAAAGTCGGCTTCGGGGGTGGCCAGCTCGGCCCGCACGGCTGTAGCCAGCGCTCCCCCCACCAAGTAGAAGGAAAAGGTGGTTACCAAATACTGGATCCCGATCACCTTGTGGTCGGTGGAGAAGGTAAAAAAGCGCCACCAAGGCTCGGCGGCAGGCTCCAGGCTGGCTTTGGGGGCAGCGGCAAAGGTGGGATTGTCCTGTAGCTGGGTCATGGCAAA
>NZ_JANSJN010000014.1:25239-32489 GCF_047462555.1 Synechococcus sp. B60.1 | reverse complement strand
GCGCACCCGCTTGTTAAGAGGCAGGTGCAGCTCGCCGGCCACCAAACCCGATTCCGGATAGGTGAACATCCAGGCATATTGCATGCCCTGAACTTGGACAATCAGATCCGGCTGGCCCATCTCCTTGCCAGGCAGCACCGCGGGAGTGTAAGCATAGCCCGGATCCCCTGCTTCCGTATCCTGGGAAGACCCCATCGCCATGGCCGCGTGGACGTGGCCGCCAACATCGGCACCCCCATACACCGCCTGATAGACATCGAGACTGGCCAGGCCCAACCAGAGGATGATCACCGCCGGCACCGCCGTCCAGACGATCTCCAGCAGCACGTTGCCGTGGTTGGGATCCCCGTCTCCTCGATCGCCTCGCCGCTTGCGGTAGCGAAAGGCACAGTAGAGAAGCACTCCCTCCACCACCAAAAAAATCCCAGTGGCGAGGGTGATTGTGCTGTTGAAGAGGCTATCGAACAAGGGAGCCGAGTTAGCAGCCGCTTCCGGAAGCAGATGGTGATTTTGGCCATACCAGAGACTGGCCAGGGTCAACAGCACCCCGATCCCCACCAAAAAGATATTCTTGAGCGCGCTCACAGCTGCTTTTCCCCGCTGCTACCACCACTACGTGCCTGCCCTAGCAGGTTCTGTAAACAGAACCCAAGCAGGCTTAGACTCCTCTCTATTCAAATCCCAGGAGCCGGCGAGAATTGGCCATCTTAGGGATCTCTTCGGGATCTTCAGCCGGAGCGTTGGCACCGTCTACTGAGGAAGGGCAGCTTGGCCCAAAGAAATCCTTAAGAACCTTCGCCCGTTGCAAAGCTGCATTTAGGATTTGTTGCAAGAGAGTCTCCCCTCTGCCTCTAGAGAAGCACCACCCAGGATAGGAAGGGGTTAGAGGGATCGAGTTATTAACTGTTGCTTCCGCGCATTTTTTAGTGCCGATTGTGGACTGCTCTCCCTAGATTTCGATTCTTCAAATTGCAATGGACTCCTCAATTTCTCCCTCTCACGTCCCCTCTTCGGCTTCGGATCCCGTGCCGTCTGGGGAGCTTTCCCCGCGCCTGGGGCGAGCCCTGCTGGGTTTAGCAGCGGCTACTTGGCTGTTGATGGGGCTAGGCAGTGCCACTCGAGTCATGAATGCTGGACTTGCCTGTCCCGACTGGCCCCTCTGCTATGGAGAGCTGGTGCCGACGCAGCAGATGAACCTGCAGGTGTTTCTAGAGTGGTTTCACCGACTGGTGGCTGCCGGGGTGGGCTTGGCCACCCTGGTGCTAACGGGGTTTGCCTGGCGGAAGCGGCAGGCTTTGCCCGCTTGGCTGCCCTGGGGTCTGAGCTGGGCTTTTGTCTTGGTCGTGGCCCAAGGGATCCTGGGAGGGCTGACGGTAACGGAGTTGTTGCGCTTTGACATTGTGACGGCCCACCTGGGCACAGGCCTGCTGTTTTTTGCCACGCTACTCAGCTTGGGATTGCTGGCCCTGCCAAGCGTCGCTCCCTCTGAGGCGGGGAGAGCTTCTGTTGGCTACTTGCCCTGGCTCGGCTGGGGGGCAGTGCTGCTGGTGTACGTCCAGAGCTTGCTTGGGGCTTTGGTGGCTTCCCAATGGGCGTTACACCAGTGCTTTGCTTCTGGTGAACGGTGCGGAGTGATGAACAGTCACTTGCTAGGGGTGGCTCCGGCCACGCTGGCAGTGTTGCTGGTGGCGGTGGCTACAAGTTGGCGGCGGCAGCAGATCCCAAGGATTCTCAAGCGGCTGGGCCATGGATCCGTGGTCCTTTTGCTGGCGCAAGTGGGGGTTGGCATTCTCACCTATCGCTACCGGCTGCAGGTGGAGCCCTTGACGGTAGCCCACCAGATGATTGGGGCAGCTTTGCTGGCGTGCTTGCTGGGCTTTACGGTGCTGGCCTGGCGGATGAGCAATAGCCTTGGGGGAAGGAACCTTCGGGGGGTAGCCGCGGCCGCAGAAATGAACGGCAAGTAGTTTCATGGCAGATATCCTTCAAACCTACTGTCCAGATCCTTGTCAGAACACGGTGACAGGAATCCCTTTTGGCCATCGCCAAAGTCTGGCGCAGGTTTTGCGCAGCTATAGCCAGTTGGTGAAGCCGAAGATCGTCGCCCTCTTGCTGATGACCACGGCTGGAGCGATGTGGATGGCGGGCAATACGGATCCCTTCAAGTTTGGTGTCACCCTCTTGGGGGGGGGGATGGCGGCGGCCGCAGCCAATGTCATCAACATGGTGTACGACGCCGATATTGATCGGATGATGGAGCGAACCCGCCACCGTCCTCTACCTTCCGGTCGCATTCGGGCCCGACATGCCCTGATGTTTGCCGGGATCCTGGCTGTGATGTCCTTTGGCCTACTGGCCTGCTTTACCAATTGGCTGGCTGCTGGCTTAGCCATGGCAGGGATCCTGGTGTATGTAGGGGTCTATACCCACTGGCTGAAGCGTTCCAGCCCCCAGAACATTGTTATCGGCGGAGCAGCAGGGGCAATCCCACCTTTGGTGGGCTGGGCAGCGGCTACCGGTGAGCTGAGCTGGGCTGCTTGGGTGATGTTTGCCGTTATCTTTCTGTGGACCCCGCCCCACTTCTGGGCCTTGGCGATTTTAAAGCAAGAAGACTATGCCCACGCCGGGGTGCCGATGTTGCCGGTGGTGGCAGGAGAAAGGCCGACTGCTGCCCAGATTCTCCTCTACGCCCTGCTAATGGTGCCAGTCAGTCTACTGCTGGTTTACCCTCTGCACGTGCTGGGATCCTTTTACTTGAGTGTGGCGGCGCTGCTGGGATCCCTTCTCATTTGGAAGGCGGTGCAGTTGCTCCAGGAACCGCACAACCGGCAGCGGGCAGCCTCCCTCTTCACCTTTGCTAACCTCTACTTGCTGCTGTTGTGTGGCGCCATGGGGTTGGACAGGTGGTCGCTGACCCACATCCTCTGGGAGCGGGCTCTCGCCTCCCTTCAGGGGGTTTACACCACCCTGGTGGCGCTGGCAAGCCACTTTGGGACAATGGGATCCCTGGCTTAACGACTTAACCAGATCAACGTACCCAACCAACTTGGACATTGACACTCCCAGCGCCTAAAGGCAGGGGATTCTTAAGCAGTTCAACAACGAACTCGTAAAGGCGCTGTCAAGACGTCCCTAGACGGCCCCTAGAGACAAAGCCTCAAGGTTCCGCTTACTTACTGGCTTTCGGCACTGTCCGGGTTTTTCACCGGGGTAGGTGCTGACTTAAGATTACAACATAACATTGGCGAGCGACTCCAGTCGCTCGAAGGCTTTTCCGCCCCGCCCTACTCGCGCTAGCGGCGCGGAGTGCTTAATACGGGGCTACCCGGCTACTCTGCTGTGTCAGCATGAGTGTGGGCAGTTTACTTTGCGATACTGCTAGAGGTGATGTTGAGAGTGACAACACGATGGCGATGCAGAGTCTAGCTAGGGGCCGGCTTCGACGTCCTCAACGGCAGCCAAGCTCAGCGGGATCCCGGCTGTCCCTTACCCGGTTTGCCCCCTGTGGTCTCCTGTTCAGCCTGCTCTGGGCTGTACCTGCCCTTGCCCAAGAGAGGGAAGTGCCTGACCCTGCTGCCTCGATCCTCCCAGATAGCCGGGCAATCCGCACCCCCAACCTGCCTCCCACCCTATCGCTCCCGCCCGAGGCCCGCCCTGCCACTCCTACCCCGGTCTTGCAGGGGGCTTCTAGGGCTGAAGACCTGGTGGTGCCTCAATCCCCTTTGGAGGTGCGCATCGAGCGGACGGAGGGCTTGTCTTTACAAGAAGCCCTGGAGATCGCCGTCGCCCAAAACCCGGCGGTGCAGCAGGCAAGGCTGGCTGTAGAACGGGCTAAAGCAGGTGTAGCCCTGGCGCAGGCAGCTTTTGCTCCCACCCTTTCCAGCCGTGCCAACTACCAGTACAGCGAACCCCCTGCCCCCGGCGGCACTCCCAGCCGCCAATCGCACACTCTCTCTGCTAGCGTGGTGCGGCTAGACTACACCGCTTTTGACAACGGGATCAGGGAACAAAACCTGAGACTGGCCCAAGAAGCTCTGCGCGTCGCCGAACTGCAACTGGAGCAAACCCTGCAGACGGTAAGACAAGCTGTGGCCAACGCCTACTATGATCTGCAGAGCGCCGATGCCCGAGTGGCCATTAGCCAGGCTGCCGTCGCCAGTTCTGAAGCCACCCTGCGGGATGCGCAAGCCCGAGAGCGGGCTGGGGTAGGTACCCGCTTCGAGGTTCTCCAGGCGGAGACGGAGTTGGCCAACAATCGACAAACCCTACTGGTGGCCCAAAACACCCAACAACTGAGCCGCCGCCGTCTGGCCGAACTGCTGAACTTTCCCAGCCCCACCGATGTGCTGGCCAGGGATCCCATCGAGCCGGTGGGAGAGTGGGATCTAAGCCTGGAAGAGACTATTGTTGCCGCTTTTGCCCAAAGACAAGAGCTGGAGCGCCAACGCCGAGAGTTGGAACAAGCCCAAGCTCGGGTGCGCCTGGCACAAGCCAGCAACGGTCCTCAGATTGGTTTGTTCGCCACTCTCGATGCCGTTAACGATTTCGACGCCAGCCGCGACAGCTTCGATGTCGGCTATTCGGTCGGGGCCAACTTCACCTTGACTTGGTTTGATGGGGGAAAGGCGTCTGCCCAGGCTCGCCAAGCTGAGATCGATGGGCAGGTGTCCGCGAGCAATTTCGTCGGCACCCGCAATGAAATCCAGCGCACTGTGGAAGAAGCTTTCCTCACTCTCAGCTCCAGCCGCGAGCAGATCGACTCGGCCAAGGTGGCGATTGCCTCGGCAGAGGAGAGTCTACGCTTGGCCCGGCTGCGCCTGCAAGCGGGGGTGGGCACGCAAACAGAGGTGATCAACGCCGAAGCTGCCCTTACCACTGCCCGTGGTAACCTCTCCAATGCTGTAATCGCCTACAACCGCGCCTTGGTGCAACTGCAGCGGGCCATCGGCAGGCTTTGATCTCTGCTCGGTTCTTTCTTCCTCACCCCAACCCCTCTCCCTCTGGGAGAGGGGAGCTAGAGCGGCGCGTTGGCAACAGTGTTGCGTCGTAATAATGACGTGGAGAAACGTTTCCTCTGAATGTGCGGGATACCCCACCTGGGTGGGGAGGGATAGCGCCTAATATACTCAGCACACCCCAAGTACTGACTCTTTCTCTGAGAAAAATCGCCCTCTCCGGGCTTAGCTCCTGAAGTTTCCCCACGATCCGCAATGGCGGCAAAAGGGATCCTCAGAGTTTACGAGAATAGAACTCGACGACCAGCAGCTCGTTCACTGGCGCGCAGATTTGCTCGCGGGGAGGCAGTTCTTTGATACGTCCGCGCAGCTTCTCTTTGTCAAACTCCAGGTAATCGGGCAGGAACAGTCCCGGATACTCGGCGTAGGCGGCCACCAATTTGCGAGAAGACTCCTTGTTCCTTACCGTGATTACATCCCCAACTTTGCAGCCATAGCTGGGGATAGTGACTTTGCGGCCGTTGACTTCGATGTGGCCGTGGCTCACCAACTGCCGGGCTGCCGGAATGGTTGGAGCCATGCCGAGGCGAAAGACAATGCAATCCAGCCGCATCTCCAGCATCTGCAGCAGGGCTAGCCCGGTGGATCCCTTGGAGCGCCGCGCCTTGCGCATGTAGCGGAGCATCTGGCGCTCGCTCACCCCGTAGTTGAGGCGAACCTTCTGCTTCTCTTCTAGGCGGATAGCATACTCGGATTTTTTCTTGCGCTCTGCCCCGTGCATACCGGGTGGATTGGTATTTTTGGGGCGCTTGCGAGTCAGACCGGGCAGATCAAGTCCCCCGAAGCGACGAATGATCTTTAGGCGGGGACCTGTGTAGCGGGACATGCGGGCGTTTCTCCGAAATCGGCAAAGATACTCAGCAGAAGAGCACAGGCAAAAGCGCTGGCCGTACGCTAAAAGAATTGGCGATCTCCTATATTAAGGTCTTAGCCCCTCCTTTAAGCAAGGGGTGAGAGCTGTTTTTTGGGTTGACTTGGGGGATCCAGCCGGTACCATTAGTTGCAGCGAACCCCCAGTTGGGTGCGGATGAAGGCGCGATCCTCGCTGAGTAGGCCGTTGAGGGTACGCCGTTCCCCCAAGATGGGATCCGGATCCAAGCCAATGGCTTCCAGGTCGGCTAGCACCATCAGCTCCACCAATTGGGGAAAGGTCACCTTGGGCTGCCACCCCAGCACCCGCTTGGCCTTGGAGGCGTCCCCTAACAGCAGCTCCACTTCCGTTGGGCGGTAGTAGCGGGGATCGATCTCGATCAGCACGCGATCTTTGTAGAGCCCCTGTTCTTCCAGGCCGGATCCCCGCCAGGTAATGGGCATGCCCACCAAAGCAAAAGCGCGTTCGGCAAACTCCCGCACGCTGTGGGTTTCGCCAGTAGCCAGCACGTAGTCGTCCGGCTGGGGCTGCTGCAGCATCATCCACATCCCCTCGACGTAGTCCTTCGCATAGCCCCAGTCCCGCTTGGCATCCAGATTACCTAGATAAAGCTTGTCCTGCTTGCCGGCCACAATACGGCTGACGGCGCGGGTAATCTTGCGGGTAACGAAGGTTTCTCCCCGCCGTGGGCTTTCGTGGTTAAACAAAATGCCGTTGCAGGCAAAGAGGTTGTAGGCTTCGCGGTAGTTGACTGTTTGCCAGTAGGCGTACACCTTGGCGCAGGCGTAGGGGCTGCGGGGGTAGAAGGGGGTGGTCTCCTTTTGCGGGATCTCCTGCACCAGCCCAAACATTTCCGAGGATCCCGCCTGGTAAAACTTCACCCGGATCCCCGTGCGTTGTTGGTAGTCGCGGATGGCCTCCAGGAGGCGCAGGGTGCCCATGGCTACTGCATCGACGGTGTATTCCGGGTTATCGAAACTTACCCGCACGTGGGATTGGGCCCCTAGGTTGTACACCTCCGTCGGCTGCACCTGTTCCAGGATCCTGCGCAGAGTGGTGCCATCGGTGAGATCCCCATAGTGGAGAAACAGCTTGGCGCTGGGGTCGTGGGCATCCACGTAGAGGTGGTCAATGCGGTCAGTATTGAAGGTGCTGGCGCGGCGGATGATGCCGTGGACTTCGTAGCCTTTTTGCAACAACAGCTCGGCCAGATAAGAGCCATCCTGTCCGGTGATGCCGGTAATTAAGGCACGTTGGGTCATAGAGTTGGGGGCAAAGAGCGGGAAAAGTCTAAGCAGCGAAGTGGCTCAAGTCCAATAGCAAAACTCAGATCTCGAAGCAGAGACTTGAAAGCTAAGACATTA